>CAZBMX010000080.1:0-4668 GCA_964493195.1 uncultured Pseudomonadales bacterium | reverse complement strand
ATGTAACTATGAGATACTTCATCTGATAATACAAGCTTAGCTCCGCTGCCTCCTCTGGCACTTTTGGTTTCTCATCCTCAGGAATCGGACCAAATGCTTGCAAAGCAGCAATAAACGCAAGGATTAAATTTTTTTGCGCTCGAGAAGCTTCGCTCTCTACCTCACCATCTCTTCCCAATAATCGATAAAACACATCACGATCAGATGTAAAAAATCGTCCTTCACCTCTGATTGAGTTCATCCTTCCCTACTTTCCCTCAATACCGATAATGCTCCGGCTTGTACGGCCCCGATTTTTTTACTCCTAGATACTTGGCTTGGTCGGCGCTCAGTTCAGTCAACCGCACACCAATCTGCTCCAGGTGTAACCGCGCCACTTTTTCGTCCAAGTGCTTGGGCAACCGATACACTCCCACCTTATACTCTTTGGTAAACATCTCAATTTGGGCTAACACCTGATTGGTAAATGAGTTTGACATCACAAAAGACGGATGTCCCGTGCCACAACCCAAGTTCACCAACCGTCCTTCGGCCAGCAAAATAATGCGGTGTCCATCCGGAAACTCGTAAATGTCTACCTGCGGCTTCACTTCCTTGTGCTTGATGCCTTTGAAAGATTTGAGCGCAGCAACTTGGATTTCAACGTCAAAATGACCAATGTTGCACACAATTGCCGCATCTTTCATCCGCTTCAGGTGCTCGAGGGTGATAATATCCTTGCAGCCTGTTGCCGTGACAAAAATATCAACTTGTTCCACCACATCCTCGACTCTTGCAACCTGGTAGCCCTCCATCGCCGCCTGCAGTGCACAAATGGGATCGACTTCCGTCACAATCACCCGCGCGCCAAACCCGCGCAGCGACTGGGCAGAGCCTTTGCCAACATCGCCAAAACCAGCCACCAGCACAACTTTGCCAGCCACCATTACATCCGTTGCGCGCTTGATGCCGTCAGCCAGTGACTCGCGGCAGCCATACAGATTGTCAAACTTTGATTTTGTGACCGAGTCATTAACGTTGATGGCGGGAATTTTGAGCTTGCCCTCTTCCATCAACTTGTACAAATGGTGCACGCCAGTAGTCGTCTCCTCTGACACACCTTTGATTTGCGCCAAGTACTCTGGATGCTTGGTGTGCACCCAGTGCGTCAAGTCACCACCATCATCCAGAATCATGTTAGGGCCAACCACTTTGCCTGCAGCATTGCGGAACAACAGCGTTTGTTCAGTGCACCACCAGTACTCCTCTTCTGTTTCACCCTTCCAGGCAAACACAGGCGTGCCCACTTTGGCAATCGCAGCGGCTGCGTGGTCTTGCGTCGAAAAAATATTGCACGACGCCCAGCGCACCTCTGCCCCCAACGCCTGCAATGTTTCAATCAGCACGGCAGTTTGGATAGTCATGTGCAACGAACCAGCGATTCGTGCACCTTTGAGGGGTTTCTGCTTGCCGAACTCCGCGCGAACGGCCATCAAGCCAGGCATTTCTTTTTCGGCCAAGTCAATTTCCGTCCGACCCCACTGCCACAAAGCCATGTTTTTGACTTTGTAGTCTGCTGTTGCTTTTGCCATCGTGCCCTTTCAGAGGTTCATAGATCCTGATTGAACGTCATTTTATACCGTTTTGCTAATTCCTCAAAGGTAAATGAATGGTTCTGTGTACCCCTCTGCTCCACCGCATACGCAGCGGTAGTGGCACCCAACTGAGCACACTTGGCCACATCCCAGTCCCGCACATATCCGTACAAAAACCCAGCACGGAACGCATCGCCAGCACCCGTAGGATCTGCAACGACGCTCACGGGTACCGCAGCAATTTTATATTCCTGGCCGTTTGCATACACTCGACTCCCCTGCTCGCCCAGCGTCACCACACAGGTTTCAACTGCGGCAATGATTTCTTGTTCAGTTTTGCCAGTTTTTTTAGCAAACACTCCGAGTTCGAAGTCATTGAGAATCAAAAGTTCAGCCGCAGCCAATCCTGCCAGCAAATCCGCAGCATCCACATTAGAAACCTGCTGGCTGACGTCATAAAATAGGCGCAGTTTGAGCTCAGCGGCTTCCGCCACTTGCATGCGCATGCCAGCTGGATCATGGGAAGACACCACTACAAATGGCTGGTCTGCAACGTGCGGACGCAGACTCAGGCCAGCACTTTCTGCCATGGCACCCAGATAAAAACCACCCACTTGGCAGTCTTTACTATCCGTGAGCACGGTGTACGTGGCTGTGGGCAGCTGCGAGTAAGAGACTGCAGTAGTGTCGATACCATGCTCTGCTAAATCTGCCATGTACTCGCGTGCATCCTCACCTACACTCACGAGCAACTGTGGTTTTTCTCCCAACAGGCTCAGGGTATATGCAATGTTTGGCGCAATGCCGCCGCGTGAAACTGACAGCTCAGAAATGAGTACCGACAGCGACAACACATGCAACTTTTCTGGCTGAATGCTCTCAGCATAGGAACCAGGGAATCGCATAATGCGGTCAAACGAGGCAGAACCACTGAGGAGAATGCGCATTCCGCTATGCTATCACGAACTAGCACTCTTTGTCTGTTGGGCACTCAATGCGTACTTGTGAATCAGGTAGTTTGTTGGGGGCGTTGCTGAGTAACTTCCTTCACACTCACAGCCTGCGTGACCGGATCAACCCACAAAAAGGATTGATGAATCTTGAGGGTTTCGGCCAAAGCCTGCAATCCTTTCAAGCTGTACGGAAGCACAGATGTTCCGCTGTTCATACGATCCTTTCTCACACGCCGCTTACTACCGTTTAACAAAAATCCCGCCTGTGGCGGGATTGCGTGTGTCGTTTTTTGTATGTCTTTTTTCTGTTACGTTCGACAGTCGCAATCCCCCCCACCCTTGGTGAGTTGGGTTTGGCAAAAACGAATATCTGCGTGCCAGTTGAATTTCATACTGAGTAGCAGTGTAGCGCAAATCACAAAGAATCGCAATACAACACAGATATGTATTAACACGCAAAGGATTGTTCCCATTCCATGATCAAGTTCAATCAGTTACACTGAAACACAGCCAGCTGTCCAACAGTATGTATTTTTATTGTACAAAGCCCGCCCCCAGCATTGCCTTCAAAGCAACAATAGTGCTTGTATTGCTCGTGTGTGCAGTCGTCACACACCCTACCCAAGCAACCGCAACTGGCCACACATACGTTGACACATTCCCCTACCAAACCAACTCCGAGCTCTACCCTCGAGACTCTGCCATAGATAGTGACGGCTCAGTCATTACTGTCGGTGAGTTTACCAGTAGCGCAACCTTTGCTCCTGGAACAGCGCAGGAAACTACCCTTGCAACCAAGGGTGGCTATGACATATTCATTGCAAAGTATCTCAGTAGTGGAACGCTCAGTTGGGTTGTAAACATTGGTGGCACATCTGATGACAAAGCATTTTCTGTAGCAGTCGGTACTGATGACACAATATATGTTGCAGGAACTTTCATGGATGAGGTCGCATTCAACGGCGATTCAGGCAGTCCAGGAACATCAAGTAGAACAGCAGCAGGCAATACAGACAGCTTCGTGCTTAAGTACACATCTAATGGTATCTATTCGTGGGTTCAGGCATGGGGCAACACAGAATATGAAACCGCTCTAGCTGTGGCTTTAGATTCAAGCGACAATGTCTATGTCGGTGGGGATTTTAATGGCTCTGTGGACTTTGACCCGAGTGGAAGCACCAATACGATATCTGGTTCTTTCCCTGCATACCTATCCAAATTTACCAGTAGTGGCACGTATGGCTGGACCAAAACCTGGGCTGGAACAGTCGCAACCGTAAAAGCAATCGAGGTTAATTCGTCAAACACAGTGTATGCAGTTGGCAACTTTACCGGTACTGCAGACTTCGACCCTGGTGCTGGAACAGATTCAATTGCCTCGGCTGGCGACAATGATGGTTTTCTGGTTGAGTATACTAGCGCTGGAACATATCAGCAGGTACTGACATTTGGTAGTACTGGAACTGAATTCTTGAATGGAATTGCCATAGATAGCAGTGACAATCTTTACATTGCGTGTGAATATTCAGACACTGTGGATTTCGACCCCAGTGCAAGCACCAACAGCAACACAAGCTTGGGAGGCCGTGATGGTTGTATTTGGGCACTCGATGACACGCTCGCATATCGTTGGGACACAACCTGGGGAAGCACAAGCCATGAGGGAGCAAACGGCATCGTCGTTACTGATGAAACAGTTCCAACTGTCTACGCCACTGGTTACTTTAATGAAAGCGCCCGATTTGTTCCCGGAAGCAATGCTGAGAACACCTCAGCTGGTAATCAGGATATATATGCAATTGCGTACACCAGCACTGGGACATATGACTGGCACACCGTCTGGGGAGACATAGGTGGCGATTTTGGTACAACAATTGTTTATGATCCACTCGGCAAACTCTACGTAGCGGGATACTATGCCAACACCGTCGATTTTGATTTTGGCGCTGGGTTAGACTCACTGACCGCCAGCGGCTCTAGCGACGGTTTTTTGACAGTGTACTCAGTCCCCGCTGAGCCAGTTGCAAGTTCTGGCTCTAGTTCAAACAATGGCTCAGGAACCGCTGCCAGCGTACCAGCACCTCCAGGTTGTCCAGATACACCGCCAGTGGGAGCGCCAACTCTGTTTCAGATAAATCGTT
>CAZBMX010000079.1:0-4815 GCA_964493195.1 uncultured Pseudomonadales bacterium | reverse complement strand
GATTGCTGTATGTATTTGTTAAACAACAGCTCGGCGCTGAGAAAACTGGGGTGGTTAGCGATGCACTCTCCGGTCACGACCGGTTTTTCCAATGGTTCACCAAGGATGAGCTCAGCACTCTGTTGAAAACTGCAGGGTTTGCTATCCAAGAAATTACAGACTCAATACCTGATCCAACTGGACGCGCTGAGGTACAATGGATCAGAGCGCTCGCACGTAAAAAAACAACGCCTAGAAAGCAAACATGCCAAATCAAATTGCAATAATTTCTGACACGCACGACAACACACCTGCGGTTGTGTGGATTATTGAGTACTTAAATGAACTCAACATTTCAACAGCGTTTCATGCTGGCGATATGATTCATCCCGGCATTTGTCGCAGGTTTGCAGAGCACTTTAATGGCCATCTGCATTTTGTATTTGGCAATAACGATGGTGAGCAGGCGCGTATTTGCGCTATGGCTGAGACGAGCGACAAACTGACTTGCCACCTGCAGGAGATGCGGCTCGAGCACGCTGGCAAGAAAATCTTTATGAATCACTACTCCAGTATCTCCGAATCTATTGCCAAGTCAGGGGAGTTTGCGGTTTGTGTAGGCGGACACGATCACACCTACCGTGTGCTCCAACATGGGGCTAGCACCTTTATAAATCCAGGAAATACGGTGACCAAGGACAAATGGCTGCCAGCTCCTCAAGATAAAGAAAGTAGTTTTGTGATTTTAGACTTAGACACGATGCAGCATGAGCGGGTGATGGTGCCGAGTGGTGGTTAAAAGGTATGTTGATTAAAACGTCCACCCTCATTGCCGTTTCCCAAACCGATCAATTGGCGCCACCTGCCCGTGCATACACCCAATGCAGAAGCCCTGGGCGTTGGCAGAGTTACTGACGGCCTCTTTCAGTCCCGGCACGCTCAAAAATGCAAGCGAGTCGGCAGCAATGTGTGCGCGCATTTTTTCCACGTCATTTCCACACACATGCGCCAGTAGTTCTGTGGCACTTCGAGTGCTAATGCCCAAATGACAGGGTTTATCAATGGGAGGGCAAACAATGCGTATATGAATGGTTTTAACTCCGCAGTGCTGCTTGAGCAGTTGAATCAGACCGGTCATCACATTACCACGCACAAGTGAATCGTCCACTAACACAATGTTTTTGCCGCGTAGAATATCTGTTTCAAACGAGAAGTGTGTGGCTACTTTTTGCAAAATGCCATCAATATCTGCTTCCATAAACGTGCGCTGTTCTTCGATGGGCATGGCAGCGTCCACGATGGCTTGTACATAGGGAATCCGTAATGTGTTGGCAAATCCCTGTGCACCACTAATACCCGTTCCAGGCACCCCGCAGACAAAGTCAACACCGCGCTTGGGTACAGGCGCTTCTTCAGCAAGAATTTGGCCAGAGCGATAGCGAACTAGGTTGACTGTCGGATGATTGCGGATATGTACTGGCGCTTTGGTGGGCAGATGTGCTTGCGTCGATTCCTCCATAATGTAAACATTCTCAAACATGCAGTACGCGCGAGCAGTCTGTTTGGTTTGCGCTTTGAGGACGGTAACCCCACTGTCACTAAACTTGATAATCGATCCAGGCATGACTTCGGTGATGTGTGTGCAGCCTAGTTTGTGTAGGCTGGTTGATTCCGATGCAACTCCCCATGTGTGTGGCACACGAGCCGTCAGTCTGCCATAGACGAGTGGACGAAAGCCGAATCGATCGCGGGCACAGTACATTCCTTCGGACGTTGCAACTATGAGACTGTATGCACCAGAGAAAGCACGGAGTGTGTGTTGTAAGCGCTGCGCCCAGGTTTTTTGTGGGGCTCTAGCAAGGGCATTGGCAAACAGCACGGTGTCTGACTTACTTGAATGAGTGCTCACTCTTTGGGAAAATTGGCCGTTGTGTGCTACTACAAACACTTCACCTGAAACATGCACGCGTCGCAGCGGCTGGACATTTTCTGGGGATTGGTCGCCAGAAGTGCCATAGCGATTTTGGAAAATCCAGGTTTTTGCGGCAAGTTTGGTGTAGGTTTTGGTGTGTTTGGCCGTGGCCGGAAAGACTTCTCGAATCATGCCCGCACCCTTACGCGAATGTTCAACCCCAGCGCTGGTGAGTGCCCAAAACCCGGCGCCGTCATAGCCGCGGGTTTGCAGTTCTTGGTGCGCCGCTAGAGCGTTTGGAAAAAAGGGACCATCTGTGGGAGCTACTACCGCCAAAATGCCGCAGTGATCTAAAACTGAAGATCTATCAACGGCTGCCAGGGTGGTTGCCATGTGTATGGTTCATAGTAGAGCAGTCAACAGACATTGGCAATTAGTATAGAATACACACATGTTCGATTCAAAAAAAACTTCTTGGCAAGGTGTGTCTGCTTGGTATGATGGAATTGTGGGTGAGGGCGGGCATTACTACCACCAGCACGTAGTGCTGCCAGGTGTGGTGCGGCTGCTTGATTTGCAACCCACTGATTCGCTGGTGGATTTTGGCTGCGGCCAAGGTGTGTTGAGTCGGGTTATCCCACGCGTTGAGCGCTACTTGGGTATTGATGTTGCTTCTGGCTTAATCGCGGCAGCGCGCAAAGAGCGACCGCAGCCGTGGGTGTCCTTTCAGGTATTGGATGCGACAAAAAATCTGCACGCACCAGACCAGTTATTTACGCACACCGCGATTGTGTTGGCTCTGCAAAACATGGCACAACCCGCAGCTGCCATTGCCAATGCGGCGACTTTTTTGCTACCTGGTGGCAAGTTAGTGGTGGTGCTCAACCATCCAGCGTTTCGGATTCCCCGCCAATCCGGTTGGGGTGTGGAGCCAAAAACCAAACAGCAGTATCGATGGGTGAACCGCTACATTACTCCGATGAAAATCCCTATCACCATGAACCCGGGCAAATCAGCCTCGCCAGTCACCTGGTCATTTCACAACCCATTACAGGAGTATGTGCAGATGTTTCGTCAAGCAGGATTCGTGATCACCAACCTAGAAGAATGGGTATCAGACAAAACCAGCGAGGGTGCGGCAGCCAAAATGGAGAATCGGGCGCGCAAAGAGTTTCCGCTGTTTTTGGCACTTGTGGGAGAAAAACATGTTTAAAAAACTATCACGAAAATCTGTTTACAAAGATGCCTGGATCGAGCTCTTTCAGGATGAGATTGAGTTGCCCAATGGCAGCAAGAGCACGTATGCTTGGGTGAATCGAAAAAGCGGTGTTAGTGTTGTAGTAGTGACGCGCGACAAGAAAATCTTACTGCACCGTGAGTACCGATATGTGATTGATGGGTATAGTTGGGAAATTCAAGGTGGAGGGATTGACGATGCAGAAACTCCTGAACAGGCCGCAGTGCGAGAGTTACAGGAGGAGGCCGGCATACTTGTCGAGGCTGGTGCGCTGCAGCCACTGGGCGTGTTCTATCCACTGCATAGCTTCAATACAGAAACGGTGACGCTGTTCTGGGTAATGGTCGATGAGCAGCAGGTAGGTACACAAGGCATGGAAGCTGCCGAACTGATTACGCAGCAGCAGTTTTTTACGTTTGACCAAGTGTTGGAGATGATAGACACGGGAGAAATTAATGATGCGATGACTGCGCATGCGGTGCAGATGGTGATTCGGAGGGTGGGAGGATAAAGTTGTACTATGTTACAGTCGCAAGAGCGAATCAATGTACAAACTGCGTATTTTCTGGCTTTGATCAGTGATATATTTTTTCCTATTGCAGTATGGTTGTTTTTTTACTCGAAATTTTTAAGTTTTACACAAATTGCACTGCTGACGAGTATGACTGGTCTTGCCGCTATCTTGTTTGAGGTACCAACTGGGGTGTTTGCCGACATGTTTGGACGCAGGCGGGCAATCGTATTTTCGTACCTGATTTACACTGCTGCGATGATTGGGGTGGCATTCTCGCAAACGTTTGTCGGATTTTTGTGGTTTGGCCTCATGGCGGCGTTGGCTAACGCACTCTACTCTGGAAGTTTGGAAGCACTAGTCTATGACAGCTTGCTAGAAAATCAGGAGATCGAAAAATTTGAGCAGGTTACTTCGCGAATGGAAGCACTGACGTGGGTCGGGCTTTTTGTGGGAGCAGTTGTTGGCGGTTTGTTGTATCAAGTTAACGATCGTCTGCCATACTTTGTGCAGGCAGCTGCCACACTTATAGCTGCAGGAGCAGCACTGCGGTTATATGAACCGAAAATTGATTCTCACACATACTCATTTAAGTTGCTACTGACTCAAAACATGGCAGGCGTGAAAGAATTGTTTAAGACCCGCTCGATCGCGCTGACCTCACTCTTTTTCATTACAATTGCTGCCGGGTATCACATAGCTGCCCAAATCCTTGGAATTTCACAAGCAAGGGAGTACGGCATGCAGCCGGCAGTTGTTGGTTTGTTGTTTGGGTTTGGATTTTTGTTATCCGCATTTTTCTCACATCTTTTTCCAAGGATGCGGAAAGTTCTGGGCGATCGTTTGATTGTGTGCGCGTGCGCAGTGTCGCTACTGAGTAGTTTTTTACTTGCACAATTTGTAGGAATGGTTGCAGGTGCTGGATTAATTATGCTTCGAATTGCATCATCGGCATCTTTTCGCAACAGCAGGGCACTGACCTTCAACGCCTTGTTTAGCTCAAAGAATCGAGCCACCGCACTCTCTACATTCAACTTGTTGTCTACGCTGCCGTATGTGGTGTTAGCATACGGAATTGGGGACACAATTGACCGAACTTCACCAAATCAGTTTGCGTTCGCGATGGGAGTTGTCTTGGTTTTGGTGTTGGGTGGGTTAGGTGTGGGGTGGGTAGTG
>CAZBMX010000078.1:0-4884 GCA_964493195.1 uncultured Pseudomonadales bacterium | reverse complement strand
ACAAACCTTTGTGCGTGCCAATGACCTGCCCTTTAGTGTTGATGACATTTCCTGGGTTTTCACCGAGTCGCTCTCTGAGAAAAGCATGCACATTGATGTCACCGATAAAACAGATTCCTACAGAATCCTTTTTTGCGCTTACGTGGAGTTTACGTTTAGCCGCCTCGGTGCGTACTTCTGGTTTAGTCAAGTTTTCCAGCGGAAAGAGAATGTGTGGAAGCTGTGCTTGCTCAAGTAGGTACAAAAAATACGTTTGGTCTTTATGGGTGTCTGCTGGAATAGCTATCTGTGGTTCAGCATTTGTCTGTATGATGCGGGCGTAGTGACCGGTTGCTACCGCATCGAAACCTTCTGCCATAGCCCAGTCAAAAAAAGGCCAAACTTAATCTCTTTGTTGCAGAGCACGTCGGGATTTGGGGTACGGCCAGCTTCGTACTCTGCGAAGAAGTTTTCGACGACTTTTTGCTTATAAGTTTCTTTAAAATCTAACACACGAAATGGGATCTTTAGGCTGAGTGCAACTTTGAGCGCATCCGCCCGGTCTTCCTCCGAGCGACAACCTGGGGCTCGCCAACACTCCAGGAAAACACCCGTGACGTCATACCCCTGCTCGACCAACAAGTGTGCACACAATGAAGAGTCAACCCCACCAGACATGCCGAGGGCTATCTTGCGTGCGGCCTGATGCGCTGGAGAGTTCAGTCCCATAAGAGAAGTATTATACGACAAAACTGCACATGAAGGTCTGGTATTACAGAATTACAATTCTAAAAGTCCGTTGACCTTGCCAATTTCAAGTAGCGAGTCAGTATATTTAGCTCGATCTTTGGTGAAGAACAAGGGTAGCTGGGGAACGTACGATGGATTGAGCGCAATCGCTTTGGGCACATCTTCGAGCGCAACCTTACCCAGGTAGAGTGGCGTGCAATCAAATTCATGTTGCTGCAACCACCGCCAAACAGCTATCATGCCATCTAAATACAGAAGATCCTTGGTGGATGCACCGGGCATGGCTGTGTTGGAAATACCACGTTTAGATCGTAACGTGATTGTCCAGCATTGCTCAAGAGACTCAGTATATGGCTTGATGGTTTGCCAGACTTCAGCGAATGAACGCGTTTGGGCTGTTGAAATTGCAAGGTAATGCAGGGCTTGAGCAATTGCTGCCTTACACTGGTGGGGAATGCGCGAGTGTAGAGTCGCTAATCCTTCTTCAGTTGGTAGGTACTCAGCAAAGCCGTATTGGCTCTTTTTGCGATACCATGGTTGTTGCTCATAGTTTACCCGTCGGAGTGCGTGTGTACCGATCTCATGGTAGAGCATGCCTTGCAACCCTCTCCGACGATATCGCATTGGCAGTCGAATTCTGAGTTGGTCAGCAGTCATTGTGGTGCGTGAAATATATGATGCAGAGTACGTAACAGAAAGCCTGGTATCTAAGTGGTGTAAGTGCAAGAATGTGGCGATTGACTCTTTAACTTCCGTTTCAGTGAGCAGATCACCCTGCATGGCGGTAATTTGTGTCGGTGTGTGCTGGTTAAACGTAGACTTCAGGATATAGTTGGCAATTTCAAGATTTTGTGGTTTCGGCAGCCCATACTTTGTTAGCTCTGTTTCGGAAATAGGTTCTGCATATGTGAACTGGGGATTGTATGCTGGATCAGCCAAGAATTTTGCTTTCTCTTCTTGAACATTCAACGGAGTTAAACTCGAAATTGTGATCATTCGTCACTTTCGCCAATCAAAAAGCCTTGTATGTCGTTGCGGCCGAGCTCAACTTTGTATGGTGTGCGATTTAGTTTTTTAGTCACCACCATTGCTGTAGTGAAGCGGCGATTTTTGAGTTTGTATGCAACTTCAACTACTGGCACCTTTCCTTCGGTCGCTTCTTGCTGTTGCCAGAGCAAGTCCTCGTAGTCAACAAGTCCGAGTTCCTCGGCTAGCTGTTGACTGATTGCAGAGCGGTAACGACCGGTGTTCACTTGAGCTGTTAATGGGTATGGATCTCGGTCATCGGCATACACCGTGATATCAGGATCAACCGGGATGATTTGCAGTCCTTCCTCGACTCTGATTTTATCAGCGAAACTTTCAGCAAAGAGTGCTTGGGCTATCTTGACACCGTGCTTGGGGTCACGGACTTCCAAACCCTCTACCCGCTCTAGCCTGCGCTTGAGACCAGCTTTATTAGCGAGCTGAATCGACAAGCCAGGAAACCCATTCATTTCCACGATCATGGGTCCTTTTTCAGGATGGATGAACAAATCTGCCCCCATGAAAATGAAGCCTGCTGCATTGGCAGCCATGACCGCAGTTTCAAGTACTTGGGGCCAGTTGGGGATTTTAATGCCATTCACTTTCTTCTTGGAATTTGGAAAATGGGTAATGAAGCCGGATTTTCCGGTGATGCCGTACGTGGTGATACCGGTGGCCATGTCTACGCCCAGGCCAATTGCTCCACGATCCAAGTTGGCCTTGCCTTCTGATTCTTTGGTTGGAATCCGTGCTTCAGCCATGACTGGAACCGAGTTAAAGACAATGACCCGAACATCAGGTGTGCCTTTGTACGAGTACTTGGCAAGTGCGGGGTGTGCCATGATGCGTTCTTCAATAATTGCCTGATGATTGCTGCCCCAAACGCTGAACTCGCCATCGAGAATGTTTTGAACGTGCAGTTTAATATCCGCCAGTGTCAGGTCTTCCGCGAAGTTGTTACGCCAGAGCTGTTCTGTGGGGTGTTTGTCTTTGATGATCCAGATGCCTTTGCCAGCTAGACCATTGGCAGGCTTGATCACGAATGGCACTGGAATTGCATCCCAGTTGATTTCCTCGGTTTCACCGTGCTGTGAAAAAATGTGATACACCTGTGGCGTGGGTATCTTGTACTCATTCATCAACTCTTTGGTGCGCAGTTTAGAAAACCCATACTGCTTGGCCGAGCTGGGGTTGAGGCTAGTGTAGGTGTGTCGGGCGTTCATGCCCAGGATGTGTGAAGGTTTGATTGCCATACACTCGATTCGTGTGGAGTCTGTTTATTCTTCTTCCTCAATGAGTGAACGGAAGCGCAGTCGCTCGCTCAGGCGCAAGCCAACAAACTTGCCGATAACCAGATCAAGTAAACCGATAACTATAATGAGCAACTCTGGCTCAACAAGCGCAAACTGTTGCATTGGCTCCCACTTGAGGATAAATCCGGCCAAGACAGCTAAGCCAATTGTCTCCAGGGTGAGTGCTAGGGCTTCGCTCTGCTTGGTTCTGGCCTGTGCATCCAAGAAATTTTCTGCCAACAACACCAGAATGAGGATTGGGAAAATGTTGACACTCATCAGTGTCACCAAGTTGAGTACTGGGGCCAGCATGATAATGCCAAAAATGCCGAGCGATACGGTCCAAAGCAGGAGTGCAGTCCTGGGCAGGTATGCCAATTGCGAGCGCTTGAGCACTCGTTTGGCAATCAGAGCTGCCATGACGATGGCTAGGAAAATGAGCAGACCTTCAATCACGCCGGTGGAAACGAGAGCAACGGACAAAACGGCTGGTATGTAAATGCCGAATCCGCGCAAGCCAATCACATGGCGTGAAGCGGCAATCAGTGACGCAATCAGTGGAAACAGCAGCACCAACACGATAATGTTCGGCTGCACGCCCTCTTCCACTGCGTAGCGGATGCCATGCTGGAGAAAGTTGTTCCAGCTGAGCGGGCCGGGAGGATTGGCTTCCAGGAAAGCTGTCAGCTTGCTTTTTTGCTTACCGCTGATTTCGGTGATGTCTTGGTCAATTTTTTCGCGAATGCGTTGTTCGGTTTGGGCGGAGGGTGAAGCTAGGCCGGCTGATTCTGTTGATTGGGCAGCCATGGTGGCGTCTGCAGATTGAGTGGCAGATTCAGCAAACAAAGGGATGGTTGTTTGGGCAGCTACTTGTCTGGTGAAGACCGCAGCCACAGCAATCACTATCAAACAAATGGTGAGGAATCGTTTCATGGATCGTATTATACCAATTTTATGATCACAAGGATACAAACGGCTCACTAGACCAATTTTTTGATCAGCGACTGCAAAAAGCCGATACTGATGGCGATGACAACCAATGACAGCAACTCGCCGAGGCGAACACCAAACAAAATCATGGGTTCAATCGAGAAGCCTGGCACTAGATACGTGGCTAGCCAGAGGAGAAAGACGTTGATCAGGGCAGCAAACAGGCCAAGGGTTACGATAGTGACTGGGAGGAATAGGAGTTTAAGGATGGGTGCCACTATGGCAAATAGGAGGCTGAGCACGATGCTCGCTACCAGCAGGGTGGTCCAGCTGGCGATGCTGACTGTTGGGAAGATCCAGGCCAGAAGGACGAGCGTAACGGCGGTGCGGAGGATGGCGCGGAGCATGGATGTAGTATTGTGGTTCTTGACTGGTAAGTCAAGGTGCTTTCATAGCGGCTCGGCTATTTTCTAACACAGAAACGAGTGATAGTATGCGGGCTGTATGAGTAAACCAGAATTATTAGACAAAGACGGAGGCCTCTCACACATGGTTCCTAAAATTGAGTGCGTTCAAAAATTATCCATAATCGAAGGATTCGAACATGCGCTAAAAGATGAGATTATTCCAAATTTGTTTTGGGTGTTTGAACCCGGACTGGCGGGGGCTATTGTCGCAGCCGCCTTGAGTAGTAGATTGGGCACATTTGGATTAGAGGTTGGCTTTGGTGAACAACCCAGCAATATTCGCAACACAGATGCTTATCAGATGTTGTGGATTCTTGCAGAAAGTCAGGCAGTTGATGTTCGGAATGCAAAAGAAAACATCGCTAGATTTTGGTTGCCCGTTCCCAATGCATTTGCATAGACAAGTGCTTTAGCACAAATACTTGCAGTATTTCTCAATG
>CAZBMX010000077.1:0-4889 GCA_964493195.1 uncultured Pseudomonadales bacterium | reverse complement strand
TCGTAGCAACCTGAAAAAAACTCATAAATTTATTCTCCAGTTTACAATTCTTAGTACTATCTTTAGTGTATCTAATATAGTCATACCACGATCGAGATCATGATAGATAGTACTAACTTGCACCACTGTGAATGGGACACGATTCTTTGCTACACGTGCTGCAATTTCTGTTTCCACTGCGTAATCCGGAGAGTCCCATGCGATAATCTGGAATGCTTCCCGAGATAGTGCTTTGTACCCGTTTGGTATATCTGGAACATACGCACCAAATAGAAAAAAGATTAGTACCGAAGCAACACGATTTAATATAATACGAATTAATGGCATTCGCTGATCAAATGCACGTAAACCAAAAACTACTGGCGAACCTTTTTGTAACTCTTGCGCGAACTTTGTCAATTCATTGGGGTCATGTTGGTCATCACTATCAATGAAAATAACAGAATCGGCTCGGCACTTGCCAAAAGCATACTCGCAACCAGTTTTGAGTGCAGCACCTTTTCCTAAGTTTATGGGGTGAACCAATACATGATTCGTGTACTTTCTTGCAATTTGAGCTGTGTTATCTTGAGAACCATCATCAACTACAATGATTTTTTTAGTAAAAGCAGATATCTTTTTTAAGACAGTACCAATAAAAGGTGATTCATTAAAGCCAGGTACTACAATCCAAATGTCTGTGTTAGATAAACTCATCATACGTGCTTGGGCAAGCAATTTTATGGGAAGTGTGCGATCCATTGTATAGTGGCTTTGTCATGTAGACAACATCAAAACCGTATGTTTTTTCTATTCGTCTTGCATCCAAAGATCTGTAAAGTACTTAACAGTTTCTTGTATTCCTGCATCAAGTGATACAGATGCCTCCCAACCGAGCTCCGTCCTTGCCTTTGAAGCGTCTGCGTATAGAAGCAATGGATCTCCCGGTCTATTGGGAAAATGACGTACATGAGCCGGTTTGCCTAGTGCAATTGCAACTTTTTCAATCACATCGCGCACGCTACAAGGTTGCTCTGCTGACAGATTATAGTAATGATACGTGCCTTGGTGAGTTTGTGCGTACTTGAGCGCTAACACATGTGCAGTTACGATGTCATGAATGTATACGAAGTCACGTTTGTGCGCGCCATCTCCCCACACAGTTACCTCAGTACCTGAATAAATCTGTTGAATGAATCGAGGTATTGCGTGCGATTCTGGCTCGTGGTGCTCCTCAGGTCCATACAAGTTAAAGTACCTAAGTCCTACACCTGTTATTCCGCTCGTGGCAACGTATGAGTTGACCAAGCCTTCCATAGCGAGTTTAGTAACGCCATATGGGTTTACCGGTAGGGTTCTATCATCCTCATGAATTGGTACGCGTTGAGGCTCGCCGTATATGGCCGCACTTGAAGAAAATAAGAAAAAGGAAACACCAGCCTGTTTCATTGCCTCAAGTACTGATAGGGTGCCCATTACATTGTGATCAAAGTATAGATTTGGATGGGTAACAGACTCTCCCGCCTCAATTTTTGCAGCCAGGTGATAAACAACGTCAACTCCTTCAAACAGGTTTGAGTTCTTTGCAGCATCCCTTACATCGAGAATGTGAGTAGTGAATTCCGGGTTTTCATGTAGATCAAGAACTGTCACTGTGTGCCCATCGGCTGCGAGTGCTCTACACAGATGTCTTCCAAGAAAGCCGGAGCCACCAGTAACTATGATGTTCATGAAAATCTTTCTGCTTAGGCTACCCAGTACCCCTGTATAAACAGTATAGTATTAAAAACGAGGAAAAATGTCGAGAAGCCAATCCACCATGGCGCAAATTTGGGGAAGCGCTGCAGCAACCAGCCAATAGCAGTAAACGCGGGTAATGCGACAAGTACATATCGAGGCATGCTAGAAAGGGTACCAGTAAAAGTTGGTAAGATAATGCAAGCCAAACTAAATAATAATTGGGGGATCGGGGCAAGTTTCTTTCTCCATGCTAGTAACAAACTAAAACCAATAATTATGCTCGACATAAGCTCTTGCAGACTGGCATAATACACAATATTAAATGGTCGGTACGTCAGCAGGATGCTCACATACCTGTACAAAACCTGAGGCAGGAGCACGATTGACTCTTGCCTACCTCCCCCAAACTCTGCTTGCACATGGAAGAAATACAAAGGATCTGAAAAGTGTGTGTTTAAAAAATACATGTAGCTAACTAGACCGGCTGACCCTAAGAGAAGGACCGTCAAAATGGGTCTTGTTTGAGCTAATATTGAGGTAAGTAACGAGCGTGCTGATATATTTTTTGACTCAAGAATCCCTGAGTCCTGCAAAATATAGAGAATAACAGCTGGTACCAAAAAAATACCAATCAATCTTGTGGCACTGGCAATACCTATGCAACATGATGCAACCAGCCATTTCTTTTGCTTTGCTGCTAAAAAAACAGCGACAGTGAGAACAAGAAAAAAACTTTCTGTGTACAATGAAATGAGGAAAAAACTTGTGGGGAATGATAAAAGACTCACCATGCTGTAAAAGGATATGGCTGGGGGTATGGATTCAGCTCTGTACAACTTGTGCCAGAGATAAAAAAATACAACAACACATACAATGTTGAAAATCAAACCAAACACAACTGTGGGTAGAAGCAGGATGTTTGATAAACTCAAAATAAATGGAAAAACAGGAAAGAAGGCTTGAACTAATGCTGTGCTGAGATATCCATCTTTGGCAATGGTCAGATAATGAACTCCATCGAAGTTTGCCCATGAATAAATCATTTTGGGTAGACCTGTTGCCGCAAGTCGTGTATCTGAATATGGGAAGCTTGGTCTGTATGTAATAAGTCTGTCAGCAATACTTGTAGTGCCAATCAGTGTAGCAAGCCAGAAAAAAACAAACCAAACAAGGGGATACTTGAAGAGTGGGTATAGTTCTTTCTTCATTGCACTCGCCTTCTCATCCATTGTTGCCAGTTGACTGTGACTAACCATACAAGCGAAACCAAACTTATTGCATTCCCCACTCTTCGCGCTGGCGTTTTTTGGGTAAATCGACTAACAATGGAATACTGACCAGGGGCTAACTCATACGCAATTCTGCCACCGATTTGAGCAGAATCGGTGTAGTCAATTGGTATCTGATTCACAGTTGTTTCCCATCCTGGAAAATTCATTGTTGGCTCCACAATCGTACTTTTCTCCGTAACTGTTACGTTGTAGAGACGATATGACCCAGTCCACTGCAATGAATCAACAGTCCCAGCACCATTCAACACAAATGGCTGTCGTGGGTTGTTGCTGATATCGGTGTAACTAAAATACTTTGCTCTATTTTCATTTTGAGTTGTAGTGTTGAGCGTAAAAGTATCATACTGAATGTCGGATTTGTTGAGAAATTCAAGTGGTTGTAACGAGGTGCTTTGTAGCCAATACAAACAGAGTGCAAGAAACACGATCTTCTGGTGCTTTGGATGCAAGGTTTCTGATATTCGACTGACTAAGAGAGCTGAAACAACAGGAATAAATAAGCTTAATCGCCAGGGAAACTGGATAAACCGAAAGAAAGGTAGAACTTGCCAAATAACAAAGCTTATCCTTAACTGAAGAAAGAGTAGGCAGATTGAAACCACCCAGGCCCAAGTAAGTGTCCAAGGGCTAATCGAGAGGTTATTTTTCTGTTTGATGCCATAGGCATACACAATTGGGTATACCAGTATGGCAGCCCAAGCAACGCATCCTAATGCGAATGAGAGTGAATCGACCGATCCAACATATGAATAGCCAAATTGGAGCGGTGAAGATAGGAGTTGTCCAATAGTTGGAAAATGGTCTCTGTACCCTCTGGCATTTTGGGCACCATCCAACACTGTTGCAGACATCTCGGTTAAAGCTGGAAGCCAAAACCAAAGCGTAGTGGTAATCGCTATTAACAATAGTTTAGCCATCAGCAATAAGGTTTTGATTTCTCGTTTTGAGCTCCACCACTCAATCAAGAAGTAACTAAATACAAGGGGTGTTACCCAGAGCACGCTCACATTATGAGCGAGGAAAAAGCAGCTCCAAGTAACGATGTACCACAGTTTCAAGCGTGAAAATCGAACAATTTGGGCAGCGCTGTACAACAGAAGGGGTAACAAACCATATACAATAAGTTCTCCAATGCTTCCTCTGAAAAGGAGTGTGCTTAGTAAAAAAGGAGCAGACAACCAACAAACCAGGCCGAGCAACCTACTTAACAATCGCGTGGTGTACATTTCCAACCACAGCCATAGTGCAACGCTGCCGATCGCAAGAAATGTGCTAACTATGAGTTTAAACGTTATTTCATACGAAAATCCTGCTAGCGAAAGTGGAATAGACAATATGTTTGCTAGGGGGTAATTGTAGTTGAATACTGGATACCCGTATCCGTTTTCTAAATTCGGTGCAAAACGTGGAGGGAGTTGACCTTCGCGCAGAGCTGCTCTGTAATTTGCGAAACGTGCCAAATGGTTTTCACCATCGTGAGTGTATGGAACACCTGCAGTAAAGTACACTCTGACTGTTAAGATCGATAAAATCAGACACAAAAATATGGTGAGAAATTTTTGTTTGTTCATGAAAAGACCTGCGTATACACACTGAATGTTTCTTTTGCCGTTCGTTCCCAATCAAAGCTGGCTGACCATTTTGCAGCAGCACGAACAAACTGTTGTCTTTTGGTCTTTGACCACGAAATGATCTGCATTACTGCTCCAGCAAGACTCTCTGCGTCTGGTTGAGCGTACACTGCTAACCCACCAGCTACTTCTGGCATTGAAGAAAGAGGGGTAGCAACCACTGGTGTGCAACATCGCATAGCTTCAAGTATGGGTAAGCCAAAACCTTCATATAGTGACGGCTGCAGATATGCTAATGCACCGGTAT
>CAZBMX010000076.1:0-4922 GCA_964493195.1 uncultured Pseudomonadales bacterium | reverse complement strand
CCACGTTGATGCACAGACAACGTGGGAGGAAGCATACAATCAGGTGTTTCTCAATGAAGTAGAACCCCACTTAGGTAAAACTGCTCCCACATTTTTATGTGAGTACCCAGTCTCACAGGCTGCACTTTCACGTAAGAAGGCGAGTGACCCACGGTACGCCGAACGGTTTGAGCTGTACTTGGCTGGTTTAGAGCTAGGCAATGCGTTTTCAGAATTGACTGATTGGCAAGAGCAAGAGGCGCGCATGCAGGCAGACTTGGATGAACGAGCAGCGATGGGTAAGACAGCATATGATATTGATCCAGAGTTTATAGCTGCCTTGCGTGAGGGTATGCCGGAAAGTGGAGGAATTGCGGTTGGTGTTGATCGATTGGTGATGTTATTTTTGGATACCACAAACATCGCAGATGTAGTATTGTTTCCGGTCAGTGAAATTTTTAAGCTGAAATAGAAAAATCAGGCTAAATGCTTAATGAGTTTGAGTAATTCATCACTCGGGGTGTCAGCCTTGTGGACATAACTTGTGGCACCATACTCTTTGGCAGTTTCTTCCTCACCGGATAAGTTGGTAAAGATAACGATAGGTAGCTGGGGATTGGCTGAGGATTTGCGTACCCACTTAAGCACGTCTAGCCCGTTCATGCCGCCAGGCAACATGATGTCAAGCAACAGCAAATTTGGTTGCCGTGCTGCCAACGCAGTCAACGCGGCTTTGCCTGTAGCAACGACTTGGACAGAATATCCTTCTGATGTCAGCAAATCTGAAAATGTCTGTTGCAATACTTCATCGTCTTCTACGAGTAAAATGTGTTTGGTAGCATCAGGCATAGTGCACCCCTCATCCATCATACACCTTTTGTTTCACGAAGGTGACAATGCTTGCAGATAAGCCTGGCAAAGTGGTACAATAACTCCCTTATGGAAATCAAAGCCGGCAACATTCGCAAAGGTCTGTACGTCATGTTCAAGAATGACCCATGCTTGGTTACGAGCACTAGTTTTATGAGTCCGGGCAAAGGCTCCGCGTTCATGCGGGCCAAGTTCAAAAGCGTGCGGACAGGCAATACCGTTGAGTTCAACTACAAATCGACTGAAAATCTGGAGCAACTTGATGTTTCTAGCCAACAAATGCAGTTTTTGTATCGAGATGGCGAAGATGTGGTGCTGATGGATCCGCGTACGTATGACCAGGTGAGCATTCCGGTAGATTTGTTGGACGGTAAAGAACTGTTGCTGACACCTGAAGTTCAGGTTTACGTCATGTTTTACAACGAAAAAGCAATCGGTTTGAGCTTTCCCCCCAAAGTCAAGTTGACTGTCACAGAGGCTCAAGAGGCTGCCGCTGGCAACACAGTCGGTCAAGCCAAGAAAAATGTAACTTTGGAAACAGGGTTGGTTGTGCAAGCTCCGCTCTTTGTGAAGACCGGTGATGTGTTGATAATCGACTCTGAAACCAAGACATACGTATCACGCGGTTGAAGGCTGGCGAACTAAGACCACTGCCACAGGGGTAACAAGCAGCAAACTGATAATTCCTAGAATTGTATACATCGTTTTAACGCCATATTGGGCGATGATAGCCCCAGAACCCCAAGTGATAATAATAAAGATGAGTCCGATGATCATACTCAAGGTTGAAATTGCTGTTGCTCGGTACTTTGAACTGAACGCTTTGTTGGTATATCTACCAAGGATTATCCATCGCGCCGTAGAGGCAATCATCCCGCCTGCTACAAACGGCACACCTATCCATCCATCAAGCCATATTCCTGGCAACATTGCGATGACCATAACTAGTGGAAAAAACAGTATGGATCTATTGTAGGTAAATAGTCGTTCATTTTTGAGCAATCGACTCAAGAGGAGAATATTGAACAATCGAAGGGCGCCCTCGATGTACCCGCGCTCCGCATCACCAAATCCCAAGTCAACAAACATGTATGAGTTGAAGTACAGGGCGCAGGTCCACGTGATGCTTCCGACCAAAATGTAAAAAGTGGAAATCAGTCGAGTTCGACTATTTTTAAACGCTTCGTGCGCACCCCATTTGATTTGGCGCGCGTAGTTACGCAGCGTGAACTTTTCGCTGTCAACAAGTGGTTCTTTCAGCCAAAGTGCTAGGACGCTTCCAATTAGCATGCTTACCCCATAAAACAGAAATGGTGCGGAAGTGTGTGGTTGGTACAACATTCCTCCCAATATAGTGCTAATTATCAAGCCAATCTGATACAGCACGCCGATATGTGCCATGATGGCAGGAAACTCTGCCTCACGATCATCTTGCTTCAGGGAATCATACAGTAATGCTTCATTGGCTCCCGAGAGTAATGAATCGGAAAAGCCAACCAGCCCTGATAGTAATAGGAAATGGGTAAAGCTTTCCGCAAATGGGAATAGACAATACGCAACTGCTCCAACAAGTAAGCCAGCACTTATACTAACTCGTTTGCCAAACAAATCAGCAAACGCTCCAGTAGGTAACTCACTGAAAACCTGAACAGCGTATCCAACAGCGACAAGAATTGAGATTTGCTCAACGGTAACTTTGGACTGATAATAGACAATCCAGATGGGAATAGTGAACACTAACGCGTGTAGAAACTGTGTCCAGGTGAACAGCCTAACATTATGCGTTGCAACTGGCAGTGAATCAGGCATAAACCATTATTTTACCACTCATTCATAGCCAGGATAGTTCCTGTCTGAGTAAGATATAAATGGGCCTCTCAGCTCACGCGCACTAGCAACAGTGGTAATCAGTTCACTTCTACCAACTTCACCCGCAAAAAAAGCTGCGACTAAATTGAAGAAATGAGTGCACAAAAACCGAGCCTCCTGCTCAGTGATATAGAATGGGTCTATCGTTTGATACTGTAGCTCCATCTCAGCAAGTTTTGCAATCATTTCAGCTCGGTTCATGCAGCTGGTCCATTCATTTGACTTTTTACTTTACTCGCCGTACTGCTGCATGAGCTTTTGCGCTTGTTCTTGAAGCTTTTCCTGGTCTTCAGCAGTTACGTCTGTTGTGGGATTATTGTTGATTTGTTGCAACATTTGTTGTGCACCTTCCATCACTGCGCTGGCGTCTGTAAAAGTCACATCGGCGGGTGGTGTGAAAACGCTGTCTGGTACCGCCTCTACAGTGCAATTGATTTCGTAGCCATCATCAGTCAGTTCTTGCCGAGAAGTTTCATCAGTAAGATCTGGGATTTGAGGCACTTGCTCTTGTGCTTGCTGGGTCTCAGCTGGATCAGGTATAGGAAACTTCATGCCCTCTTTGGTAGTTTCATCCCAGGTGTACATAAACTCGCCATCAAGAAGCATCGACGATGCCTGCGCGCCGGTTTGAGTTTGTCCGGTTAATCCTGAAACACGAACTTTTTCACCTTTGATCGAATACCGCATTTCACCTGTGCCATCTTTTTTGGTCAGTACGCAGGATGCAGTCTGACCAGATTGAATGGCAGCAGCAACAGCAGCGTACGAATCTGCTTGTTCAGCGGCGGGTTGCTGTGTTTCGGATTGACTTGCAGTATGCGTGCAGGCACTAAGAGTGAGCGCACTGAGCGTAAGTATGAGTAGTTGTTTTACCATATGACCTCCTTTTGTGCGCGCTGCTTCCAGTACTATCTCTTTTGTTCGTATTAAAAACCAAGTCGTTCATTCACCAATAGAACCGTAATGCGTCCAGGGCTTATTTCACGTTCTATTATAACCCATTTGTTTGTACCTGAACCTGCTCCGTATGCAGCTTGCGAGCGCTTATCTTCTAGTGGAAAAACGTGTTCTCGCACCCGTTGCATGGCCGTTTCCAAATCGGGTGTGATTTTTTTTGTGCTCACAACTAAAATTAAATGCTCAGCTGTGAATAGAAATGCACCTACTCTGCTTCCAGTTGCGTCTACCGAGACAATCTGACCAGTCTGTGCAACGGCATTCGCGCTTGCTAGGAAATACTCACTTGCTGCGGCTTCGCGACGCAGAATGTTGCGCTTTGCGTCATCGTTCTCAGCAGAAATTGCAGCGTGCACATTTTTCCAAGGGCTGTCTGTGGAGTTTAAGTAATCGGAGAATCCAATTTCGTTAAGTGTAGTAGACGAACCAGTCATTACGGTTGCACCCGCTGGGATGTTCTCTTGCAACCACTGTAGGGCTGCTTGTTTATCTTTAACAACGATTGCTTGCATGCCACGCTCTGTCAGCGCTTGAGCCGTTTGGTTTACTACTTCTGTTGTTGGAATGTTATCCCATGTTGCCATATGAACTTTCCGTTGAGTTTGTGTATTTGTTGTACGGTAGACGGTATACTACTTGGTAAGGTAGCTATAACGCAAGTGCTACAATGTATGCATATCTAAACAATTAAAACCAACAGTCAGGTGCTAAGTTTCGTAGCCCTTGCACTAGTGATTACATATGGAGTTGTGGTCAACAAGGCATTTCCGTACTTGGGTTTTGCCGTAGCCTGGAGTGCACTCACTACCGCGCTGTACTGGCAAAAACCATATAAGGATACGTTCTCTCACATTGCGTATGTGCTGAGTGTCATGCTTAGCTTGTGTTTCTTTTGGCGCGCCAACCCGTTGCTTACGTTTTTTAACTTCATTGGTATGGTTGGTCTTACTACCGTTCTCGCTATTAAGGACGACGCAGACAAACAGCCGGGCTTGTGGCGTATGCTGTTCTCCCCAATTACTTTGTTCAGTTTGAGCATGAGCACGCAGGTGCAGTATGCTGCAGAGATCTCAACTGACAAGTTATCGGTGTTCCTCAGGAAAATAAAGTTTCAAGAATCGTTTGTTTCGGTGCTTGTGACGATTGTATCCTTGGCAATCATTGTACCGCTGTTGGCCGGGAGCAATCCATTTTTCAAGAATTTGCTTGATGAAACAGTGGCCTTGTTGAATGTAATGCGCCTTTTA
>CAZBMX010000075.1:0-4936 GCA_964493195.1 uncultured Pseudomonadales bacterium | reverse complement strand
CAGACTTTTACACCCTTACAGATTGTTTTTTTTCGTTTTGGCGGCGCTGGAATAGTATTGGCGTGTATTGCAACACTGCAGAAGCTGTCGTGGCGAATGCCGCTTCGTGAACTGCTCAAGTTGCTTGTCGGCAGCTTGCTATTCGCTGGCAATATCATTCTTTTTATCTATGGTATCTCGCGAACAACAAGTGTGGTTTCGCAGCTCTTGTATTTACTCACTCCTTTCGTGGTTATGTTTTGGGGCAAACTGATATTTCATACCAGCATTCCTGTTGCCAAAGCCATGGGCGCAGGCATAGGGCTGTTCGGGGCTTTACTGCTGGTGCTCGGAAGTGTGCAGAACGTTTCGCTCGGCACCGTCACTGGTAATTTACTGGTTGCTGCGGCGGTTGTATGTTGGGGCAGCTACCTTCTGTATTCGCAAAAAATCACCCACCGATACTCGCCGTTGCAACTGCTCACCACCAACTCGGTCGTTACAGGCTTATTGGCTACTCCAATCGTGCTGCGCTCCTTTGCAGGAGAACAATCACTGCTGCAACCACTGGCTCTACCGGCAATTTTGGCTATGTTTCTGTTAGTGGTTGTTAACTCCATAATCATGTTCTTCTTGTTTCAGTGGGCGCTCAAACGAGTCTCAGCGGTGACGGTGAGTACCTCGCAGTATCTCAATCCCTTGGTAGCTGCTATTTTTGGCGCGATCATTTTACAAGAATCGATCTCTATAGATTTGCTCCTGAGCAGCGTGCTGATTTTGGTGGGCGTGTACTTTTCTATGATTTATGCTGACACACCCAAATCATGGCCGCAGCGGTTGTACGTCAAGTTATTTCCGAAAGTACCACTACCACCTCAGCTATCATGACCATGACGGAACAAGTCGTACAGAGCAAGCCCTCGCTAATCAGACGCCGCTGGTTTCAGGTCAGTGGTATCGCACTCGTGTTTGTTCTAAGCATTGCTGGTACAGTTTTGTACAAAACCCGCGCCTCTACAGACACGCCTGTCCCAGCTGCCACCACCCCCAGTGTTCTGGGCCAAGTTAATGCTGCAGAACCAGAAATCCCCGACGACTTGACCACACTCACCGTCCTCCTCCTCGGATACGGTGGCCCAGGGCACCAGGGTGGCTACCTGAGTGATGTGATTCAGCTGGTCCACGTAGACTTTGCAACTTCCAAAATAACCGCGATTTCCATACCCCGCGACCTGTGGGTAGAGCTGCCCAATTACACTGCAGGCAAAATCAACGGCGCATTCGCGATGGGAGATGATTCCAGCAATCCGGTTAGCAGTGGCGGGCCAGTTGCCCTTGCTATGGCTGAAGTAGTGGCGGGTTTAGATGTGCAGTACTATGCAGCGGTGGATTTTGTTGGGTTTGAACGGCTCATCGGCCAAACGCTTGACGGCCTAGAAGTCACGGTAACTGAACCATTCGAGGATCCTTGGTATCCTGTGCGCGGCAAGGAGTTGGAACCATGTGGCTATTCACCCGAAGAAATTGCCTCATTGACTGCCCAGTATTCCGGATTCGAACTGGAAAAACAGTTTGAGTGCCGGTACGAGCATCTCAAATTTCCTGCCGGTACCATGGTAATGGAAGGGGGTGATGCCCTCAAGTACGTGCGTTCACGACATGGGTCTGGCGGCGGCGACTTCTCCCGCAGCAAACGACAACATGATGTCCTGCTGGCCATCCGCAAACGATTGTTCAGCTTAGATACCTTAGCCGACATTCCCAAGTACCACCAAGCTATAACCAAACACGTCACCACCAACTTGAATCTTGAGGCAGCTGAGTACTTGGCACCAGCGCTGCGCGCTGCCGACACCTTTGCCACACAGGGTATTGTCCTCAGTACTGAAAATGTGCTACAAAATGGCAAGTCCAGTTCTGGCCAATATATCCTGACACCTAAAGCCGGTGGCAACAACTGGAAAGACGTACACGCATACATCCGCAAGCAACTCAGCCAGTAATAAGTACTCAGAAAACGATATGCCAGCAAAAAAAACCGTATCAAAGTCAGCAGCAACACAACCTCAGTATCTCGACGAAGCCTTTGCACTGGTGTGCCAGGAAATGTTGGAGACATTTGTCAAAAAGCATAAGGACTATGGCAAAGGAAACATTCTGTCAATTCAGGAACTGGGCATTGCCTTCCGGGAATCAGAAAAGGTTGAGCGCTTGAAAAACCTGTTGATGAAGGGCAAGGTGCCCAAGAACGAGTCAGTCGACGACACATGGATGGATATAGCCGTGTATGGGGTGATTGCGCTGCTGTATCGGCGGGGGTGGTTTCAGGAGTTGGAACTGCGCTAGTGATGTTCCTAACGTTGAGGCACACATAGGAATGCCATTCCATCTGAGTCGATCATAATGTCGTCTCCAGCAGTTGACAGTCCTTCCTGATGGGCAAGCACTGCATGGCGATTGCCATACACGTACAACCGACTTTGCTTTACAACCTTAAATCCAGTCTGTTTCAACTCCTCATACCATATACCTGCTGTATTTGCCTGTTGACTCAGCACTCTTCCCTGGTTTGCGAAATATTCCGATAAGTTTGATTCAAGAAAGAGCACTCTGCCAGTCTCAGGTTTTAGAACACGAGCAACTTCTTTGTACAAGGCAGTTGCAGCAGCTGAATGCGAGAAAGTGCTGTCAGTTTTTAACTGATGCAACAAAAGACTTGTCTGCACAACATCCATTGTGCCAGTAGCAAATGGTAATGCCAACCCATTTCCGGCAACAAAGCACTGTGCGTATCTACCCTGAAGATCTAAAAGATCCATGCTAAACGTGGACATGCCAGGAAAAATCCGCTTAGTCTGCACTTCATACTCAGCTATGGTGTCAGGCGTCATTGCTCCGATGAGTAGAGATCGCTGGTTTGTTTTTTGTGGAGTACAAAATCGCAGCAATTGATCATATGTGGGAAAGCATGACCCATACGAGATTCGTTTAAAATCACCTTGAACTTCATATTGTGATAGTACAAGTACAACATCCTGTAAAAATTGCTGCACGAGTACGCCTGCAATCATGTAGTCACGTTTTCCAGGATATGGACTAAACATTCTTCTGCCTAAATACTTTGCCAACAGCTGTCTGCGAGTCGCCTCATTCGGATTGATAACAGTAACTGCAGGAGATAAGAAACCTTCATCCCCATAGAACGCAGCAATGTATTTTAATTCTTCAATATCAACATCTCGCACAGCGATTCCAGCCATCCGCGCAATCCGGCGTATGCCTTCTTCTTTTGCATGCAGTAAAAAATCTGGGTTTTTTGAAGGAGGAATTACTTCGAGTTTATGCATAGTTACTTTGTAATGGCGGGAATTGTATCAGAAGTCTTCTGAGAAGCAAAGTCGGTCGGCTGCAAGAACACCTACTAGCAGGCAGTAGAGTAAAACATGCAGCAGACACACATGCTATAATCCCCAAAATATTCATGTCTCAGGAGTACACTATGAGTAGTACGACGAACGAAAAAGATCATAAGTCAGTTATTTCACCAGAAGAATTGATTAAAACATTGTTCAAAGAGTGGAAAGAACTGTCAGCAGTATTTCTACACATGGTGCGCGCATTACAGGGCGCCCAGATCGCAATGCTGTCTCAACTGCTTGCTGTTGAAGCCAGAAGAGGAATATCAACTCCTGCTGTTCCAGAAAAAGATGCCATTAGCTGGCTTCTGAGTCTAATTGCTGCATACCACCAGCAGGGGCCAAAGGTTCTGAAGAGTATGGAGTTGGCCAACCTTCAGGTGCCACTTCTCCTGCCGGATACAGAACTACAAAACTCTCTACCAGCTATCCTTGCAAACCTAGCGCAAATTCCCCCGCACACTGATGCAGTAGTACCAGATCTTGAGCAACTGCGAGCTCTGGCTGATTGGATTCAAACTCAAGCATCAGCTACCAAGGTGTTACCGGGTGACAACAGACAACTTGTGACTCCTTCCAAAGCGAAGAAAGAAACAACAGTCCCGGCAGAACAGACACTTTATTCAGATGTACAACAACACATCGAGGCGTGGCTTGATAAACAACCTGTTTTTCGCACAAATACCGATGAGCCAGTTATACAGAAAAGACTCTTATTCCCTCTGATAAAGGGAAAAGATGAAGCAAGCAAAACGGCTGCACTTCACTACCTCCTAACCCAACTCTCCCTGCAAAGCATTAAATATGACGATCTGAATGATGAAGGCAAAGAAGGTTCGAAGAGAACATATGTCTTTCTGAGAGTAGCACATGTCAGAGTAGTGTTACAGCATTTAGCTAGACAAGGTAAACTCGTTTTGCCATCGGCTCATGAGTAGTTCTACTGTCGAACTGGAACAATCGATCACACATTTGCTCAGATATACAAATCTGAGTGAGATGTTGGTTGCATACTTTATTCACCAATTCAACCAAGAAATTCAGGATGGACTCAGCCAGACGCATTCAACTGTGCTGGAAACATACCGTTCAATACTCCTAGATATCAATGCATATCTAAACTCTCCAAGCGACCGAGCAGTCATCCCAGACCCTAGATACTTTGTGTCTTTTTTTACGGATCACTTCCCTTGGCTTGAGATGCTCAGAGAGCAGCAAGCTCAATTAGACACATTCTCTTATCTACTACTCGGCACGCCATTTCTTCCCTCCTCCAAAAATGGCAATGGTGCAAGCAACGAGTACACCCGCACACTGCTCACTGACAAAGAAGAACAGTGGTTGTCCCAAACAATTCTCACTGCAACCTATGTCATGCAGCTAGCCCATCAATGTAGTGGGCTGCTCAGTCCCCAGTGCCTGTCTTGGATACAGCAACATCTTGCACTTAAAACATTGGCTCAAGAGCGATTTCTGCTTAGCAATGAAGGCCTCGTCCATTCAATCTCAAATAGATACCATACGAGTGTGTTAACAGAGGA
>CAZBMX010000074.1:0-5035 GCA_964493195.1 uncultured Pseudomonadales bacterium | reverse complement strand
CTTGGGCAAGCGTAGGAACAAAGATGCAATCCCGTACACAGCAGCCGCATTGTAGCCAGTCTGTATACCAAATTACATGTGTCACCATTACTCATTTAAGCGCCAAACTTGCAAGCAGGGAGCTGAAAATGGTCGGCAGAACTGGGCGAGTAATATGCCTGGATGTTCTAACTCCAAACGATGGCTATTCACTACTAACCAACGCTGATCAGCATCAATAGTTTTATCCAAAAAAGAATCCGGTATAGCGCGTATTGGTTGACCTATTCCTTCAATCTGAATGTTGTCGACATCTCTATTGTGAAAATATACCAATAAAGCATCAGGTAATGTGCCGAAGTAGCCCTCCGTCGCCACTGCAATGCGTTGAGATTGTGAGGCTTGTTCAAGCATATGTGCGACCTCGAGCACGCCGTGCCCTGACGACCATTCGGTGAGATACTGCTCACGATCCGCAGACACGAAGGGTATGTTGCTTACAGCAAAAAGAGCGGGAACGAAAAACCGTGCAGAGAAGTGTGTCATGTTCGCTACCAAAAGCACAATTACAACCGTTATGCTAATCGTTGCTGGAGTAAGTACCCTTCTTTGCACACGTTCAATTAAGCCCCCTATCGCCAATGCAGCTGCGGGTGTAAAAAATAGCATTCCTGGCAATAAGTACCGTGGATAGACCACTTTACCTAGTACAACCACGGGGAGTAAGAAAAACACACCCAACCAAAACAGCAAATGCACTTTGCTTTTGTGTCTTCCATAAAATAAGCCAAGCAGCAACAGAATCCAAAATGGTAATGTTGCATACTCAACAAAGTAGCCTATGTACGTTGGCAAACTTGGTAAGGTTTGGGACAGCACTGAGCCGGAAAACAATGCTGAGACGGGGTGCAAAAAATCGCCGCCCCGAGAGAACAGTTGAGGGAATGCCGGATGCAGTACCTGAAGGAAAAACAAGGCATAGCCAACTATTAGAATTGTCGCAGCTAATATTCCTTGCAGCAAGCGCTCAACAAAGTTTTTTCCTAGGAAGATGGCAATAAGCAAAGCTGGGGGAATGATCAGAACAGCAGGCAATTTAGTCAATAATGCTGCCCCAAAACTTGCAGCAGCAATAACAGAGTTGATTACGACAGATTGCGAGGTAAGAACTCGATAAACCGTAGCTCTATCGACACGCATAATCTCAAGCTGCCTCACGCTAAGACACATCCGCCATACGTGCAATATAGTAATCGACAACCACAATGTCAGGAGACCATCAATCAGAGCAATTCGATGATGAAAGTACCAATACGGTAAAATTGCAACCATGCCAGCACTGAAAAAGCCTGCTACTTTGCCACCTATTTGCTTTGTCCAAACATACAGCACAGCTGATTGAGCTAAGCCAACACCGACTGAGAGTAATCGTGCAGCTAACAACTGGTCGGATATCAGCTGCAACAATGGCACTTGCAACCAAATTAGTAATGGTGTTTTCCCATCGTTGAGTGGAAAAAAAAGATATTGTCGCCAATCATCAATAATCAATTGCGACCATCGAATGTAAATTGCTTCATCAGCAAAAATAGGCAATGCAGTCAATTTGTACACATGTATAAGTATGTACACAAACGCGAAAGCCAAAACTCCCCAATAATGCCACTTCATAGTATTTGTAACTGTTGCATGAAGCCTCGCTTATGACGCGTTTGTACTGTATCAATTGCAATCCAAATTAGCATCAATACCATACCACCAAACCAGGTAATCATTTGTTGTTGGACCAGAGTATCGTGCATAAATCCTCCTGCTGCTAACCAAGGAACATAACGAAATGTAGAACTGACACTAAAGGAGATTAAAAATATGCGCACCAACCTTACCGAAATGAATGGAAGCCAAGCAAAAGCCCAGAGAAGGTACCAGGGATGGAAAAGCTGTGACCTACTAGTGCATAACGGGAGTAACAGAAGAAATGCTGCACCAGTTGCAGCATAACCAACGATGTTTGCACGAACCCTTTCTCCTATCAGTCGCTCAACTACTGAGACTACGAACCGTAGTGGCAACCGCGCAATAACTCTACGCCGCATTCTCTCCCATGAATTTTCTGCATACAGTATGACTATGAAGAGCGGAAGCAATACAATGGTGACATACTTGATCATAATAGAAGCAAAAAACAATCCAAGTAAAAGCGCTAATCGTTTTGTTCCCCAATGAAGCGCCACACCAAAGGCTACTAGTGCTGGAACTATCATCCAAAGATCATTATGAGCGTTACCCAAAAGCTCAAGAACTAGTAGTGGATTTAAAAAGACTGCCATTGTCGTGCTCAATCGTAGCGGTTGTTTCAGAATCGACTGAGACAACCAGGTATAACTTGCTGCCAATCCGACAACACTCAATGCTGCCATCCCTTTAAACACTGCCCAAGTCATCGTGAAGTACCCAAATCCGAACACATAGCCAATCAGCGATAGTGCAGTCCACCCATACCCATATGGAGCTACTGTGTGCGTATTGTGCATGAACCGCGTCCAAGGATCACTTGCAAACTGAAGTGCTGTTTGAACGTGGGGATTAACCCCATAATCTATGACCATTCGTGCATTAAATATGTAGTTAAAAACATCATGTGAGAGCGCATTGTAAGCGAGCACAACTGGAGCAACTACCGCTGCTATTGCAACCCAATGTTTAAGCTGTATGACAGTTGTGGGAAACCACTTGAACGTAAGGTGCGTCAGCAATCCATAGACCAACCATAAAGCAGAAAGGATCACAATAAACAGGTTCGCCTGCAACTGGGGAACCGCATACACCTTCTGCCACAGCCATTGCTGAGCTTGCCAGTACGGACCCCAGCTTGTGAGTACCAAATTAGGATCTGTAAGGCTATAACTCCAAACAGTATATGTGCAAAAAAGAACGCTCAACACACTACAAAGCAACCAAATAATACGAAATCGTGTGCTAGCCATTATAGTCTCCGTGCATCGCAGCATAGCGTATACGCACTATATCGCGAAACATTCGCAAAGAGTCTTTGATAGGACTAACTCTGTTCGTTTCAGCATGACGCCACAATATTGGCACTTCTCTAATTTTGAAACCTTGCCTGATCGCTAAATACAGCAACTCAACGTCAAACGCGCCAGTAAATGCGTCTGTTCGTTCCGAGCCATTTCCATACACGACCAATCGAGAAAACAAGGTTTCAGTTGCCGCTTCAGAAAAAAGTTTGAAGCCACACTGTGTATCAAGTATTCCGGGAACAGCAATTACTTGCACTAGAATGTTAAAGCCGCGACCCATAAGCCTACGATACCAAGGCTCCTCATCACGCATCGCTCCTACCATTTCTCTGGATCCTATGATCAAGTCATACCCCTCATTTGCTCGTTCAAGCAGCTTAGTGACTTCTCCAATAGGCGTAGACTGGTCAAAATCAGTAAACAACCGCCATTTGCCTTTTGCTGCCAACATTCCAGAACGTACCGTGGGTGCTTTACCCGCATGGATATTGCTCACCACTCGGACGTGTTCGTGTTTCTCAGCGAACTGTTGCAGAGCAACTAGAGTACCATCTGTCGAACCATCATCAGTCAGTACAACTTCCCAGGTGTACTGCTGTTTTTGTAAAAAGTGTACTACCTCATCGAGCACCCCTCGCTGTAAATTTTGCAACTCATTGTATGAAGGAATGACAACTGACAAAAAAGGTCGCATACAAGTATCATACACCAGATTGCAATCTTGGGAACAGATTCTCTGATCGATCCAAGCAATCGAAAATTAATCCAGAGGAACTGCAGTTGCTACCGCTCCAATACCCACACCTGCACGCCATCAACTTCGAATAGCTCTGTTGGTACTTTGCTGGGAAATGTCACAATTTCATGCACTGGCGCCGTTAACACGTCCCGACCACTTCGTTCTTCATCAATGACGAATAACTTTGTTGCTTCAGTCCAGTTTGTATCGCGAACAGGAGGGGTACTAGTCGTTTCCAAAAAGTATCTATAATTCATACCGTATAGATCTCTTGAATGTGAGAATAGTACTATGTTGTACATTTCCCCAGGCTGGACACGACTAGCGATTGCGTCGGATACCCGTTTCATATCCTGAATTGTCCAACCAGCTTCCTGTAACGGCATTTTGGGAATGTTAAACACCATGAAACTGAAAATTGCAGCTACTACTATCACAGCCATAACTCTATGTAGTCGTGCAATTTGCACTAACACGAAACCCGATACTAACACAGCAACCGGGTACTCAAACCCAATGTAGTGATCGAATACGGTGTGTTTATACACACTTGTGCCGATAATACCAACAAGCAACCAAACTAAAACAACTGGTAAACCCGGAGCCATGTGTAACGTTCTTTTTCGCACCTGTGATCTAAAAGAAAGAAGCAGCACTGTCGCGTACACTGCAACCAGAGCAGAGTTTACTGTTCGCTGTTTTCCAATAAATATTTCAAAAAGAATATGCATGCTCCTACCGTGAGACTCACGAATTGGTTGGAGTAGCTCTCGCAGAGGAGTAGACTCTACAGTACTGCCAAAATTCTCCGTTCCAGATAGCAACTCAGAGAATGCCTTACTATTAATCCAACCATTCTTGTAATCAAACAAGAATAACGGAGTAAAAGACACAATAAGCACTATTGTGGCCAATCCTGCATATACGATAAGTTCTTTAACAGCCTTGCGGTCATGTCTGCGTGTAAAAAACTGCTGCAACCAAATTAATATAGCAGCAACACCTGTCAGAGCAGCCATATAATGTAGTTGCAAAATAATACTGCCATACAGTCCGACCAGAACCCAGTGTTTATATGAGCCACTAACCGCGCGGAAAGCACTATACAACATCAAGAGTGAAACCAAGGGGATTGGGTTTGGGTTCCAGCTAAACCGTGTGTACTCTACAACCGTGTGTGCTGTCGCAAACAAGACAGTTGCTACCGCTGCTGGCCATCGTCCAACCATTTGCTTACCAAGTACCCAAACCAACCAACTTGTCAGTATTCCCAGCA
>CAZBMX010000073.1:0-5052 GCA_964493195.1 uncultured Pseudomonadales bacterium | reverse complement strand
GAATCTGCGAATCATCAAAGATTGAGTCAATCTGACCATCCAGTATTTTGATAGCGCTGTTGGCATACTTTAAATACTCAAGGTCATGTGTCACCATTACCACTGTTTTCTGTTCATTTTTGTTCAAATCTTGCAGCATCAACATCACTTCTTGGCCGGTTTGATAATCAAGGTTACCTGTTGGCTCATCCGCAATAATGATTTCTGGGTTGTTCGAGAGCGCGCGAGCTAATGAGACCCGTTGCTGCTGTCCTCCAGAGAGCTCAGTCGGCATATAGTCTGCCCACTCGGTCATCTTTAGTTTGCCAAGTAACTCTAATGCTCTTGTTCTGGCCGTTTCCTTGTCCATACCTAGTAAAAGCATGGGAAATGCAACGTTTTCTGCTACAGTCATTGATTTAACCCAGTTGGGCTGTTGATACACCATGCCGATATGCTTCTTGCGAAAATCCGATCGATAATCCTCAGTTGTGTTGTCGTAAATCTTCTCTCCCAAAAAAACTACTGAACCCTCGCTCGGTTCTTCCAATCCGAGAATGACATGTAACAAAGTAGATTTGCCACATCCTGAGGGACCGACGATTATTACAAAGTCACCCATTTGTATCTGAGCACTCACGCCACGCAAAACTTCAACGGTCTGTGTGCCCACCAAGAATGATTTCTTGACGTCAACGACCTCAATAATCGCAGAAGACATAGTCTTTGCCAATATAGTAGCTATACTAGTATCCAGTATCTATGATAGAGTGACACTATGTCAAAGACAAAAAAACTTTTGATCGTTGAAGACGATCGCTTCTTAGCACGCTCGTACGATCTTGCGTTCGAACCCGAACATCTGGTTTTACAGACTGCGTATGACGGCGAGAGTGCCCTGGAAACAACAAAATCGTTCCAGCCAGACGCGATTCTGCTTGACATACTGCTTCCTAAAAAAAGCGGCTTTGAAGTGCTTAAAGAGTTAAAAGCAGATGCAGCAACAAAACATATTCCAGTCATCATCGCATCCAATCTGGGCCAGGAGGCAGAAATAGCAATGGGACAAAAACTGGGTGCCGTGGCATACATTGTAAAAAGCGAGACCTCCATTACAGAGGTGGTGCAGAAAGTTGTGGCTGCGCTTCCCAAGTAACGCCAATTACTCAATTGTGTTCTCAGACCTTGGTGTGGACAATTGAGATTTCTCCAGCTTTATGGGCACCCTTTTGTGGTACATAAAAATTGACAGTTGTACCTTTCCCTTCTTCACTTTGCAGATCAATCTCACCACCCAGGCTTTCAATGAGCAGCTTAGCAAGGTATAAGCCAAGTCCAGTACCCTGCTCATCACGTTCCACAGCATTGGACGCCCTGAAAAATCTATCAAAAATATGTGCCTGCTCCGCCGTTGGAATACCAATTCCTGTGTCGTGTACCACAAAACTCATAGCACTCTTCCGCACATGCACTTCAAGCGACACTCTCCCTCCTTTTGGAGTGTACTTTAGAGAGTTTGATAGCAGATTCAGCAGCACTTCTCCCAATAAATCAGCATCTACCTTCAGTAACGGCAGATTTGCTGGCACACGAAATGCCAGCCTGACACCATTCTGCTTGGCAATTGTGTCCAGATCCTTCTTTATGCCTGATAGCAACTTCGGTATAGACGTTTTTTTCGGAACAATAATCAATCTACCCGTTTCTATGCGACTCAAGTTCAAAAGTCTATTCACCAATGAAATCATGCGAACGGCGCTTTTCTCAATGTTATCAATCATCTCCAGCTCAGCACCCGGCAACAACTTTCTGGTTCTCTTTTTCAACATTTCAGAGAACCAACGCAGTGAAGTAAGCGGGGTTCTCAGCTGATGTGACGCAAGCGAAATAAACTCTGATCTGAGATGGTCGCGCTCTTTTCGCTCCGAAATATCCTGCGCGATACCCACAAAATTTACCGTCCTGCCATTTGAGACCACCGGATAAATTGAAACATGGGCAGCATATAAGCTGCCATCCTTGCGCTTATTGATGACTTCCTCACTGTTAAATGGTTTGCCGTTTGTAATCGTGTCCCAGAGTCGAATATATAAGGTTGAGTTTGTTCGACCACTTTTCACAATTGAAGGTTTCTTTCCTACCACCTCAGAGAGGGTATAGCCATTCAGCCTTTGCCAGGCAGGATTGACGTACTCGATATGCCCATCGGTGTCAGTGATAACCATTGCATCTGATGCTGATTCCACGGCTTTCGCAAGACGCAGGCTGGTTCTCAGTTCGTGCCGAGTCGCTGCCTCTGATTTTTTTAAGTTCTCCAGAATTAACTCCAGCTCATGATCTGCTGTCCGTAACTCTCTGTTTTTCTGCTTCAGTCGCATCGACTGAGCCAAATAGTCATCAATCTCCTCAGACAGTAATTCAAGTTCTGATGCATTTTTACGCAGCTCTTTTTTTGATACATATGCATTGGACTCCCGCAGTTTTCTGATAAGCTGCTGAATTGGAGAAATGATAAGAAGTTGAAACAACAGCAGACAAAGCACAATACCTATCAACCCAAGCAATGCAGAAAGCTGAATTGAGTTTTCAAAAAAATCTGCCAAAACTGCAACTGAAGTGTCATAGAATGTGAAACTCAATAATGCAACGGGTTGTTTGTCGAAACCAAGTATTATCTGCTCTAGCTGTTGCGCGTTTGGATGTGGCTCAATTGACTGAGTTCTAAACTCAGAAATTGCAATTGATGCTTGCACAATTTCTGATAGGTTGGTCAGAATAGCTGCATCCCATACATCTGCAACCAACAAATACCCGAGTGGCTTTGTGTTCTTTTCCGGCTGAGAATGATATAACACTGGACCAACATAGTAAGCGATCAGACGGTTGTCTGCTGTACGTTTAAAAAAGCTGGTTATGTGCTCGGGATCTGCATACTGGTCAACTTCAGTCCAGCTCATTGGTGGAGTAAGCGCTGTCGCATCAAACGAACTGTCTTCTGATCGTTGTGAGTACAGCAACTCCCCCTGCGTCACAATCCAAACGGCATCTGCTTTATATATCTCAAGCGGACCATAAAATTCTGTACCAATCCACTCAACGTCCCGTTTCTGTACCGCTTCGGCCATATCATCCCAAAAACTGTAGTCTCGAACAAAAAAACGTTGCTGAGCTGATATGCTCTCCATTGCAGCCTCGATCGACTTTTCTGACACCGCGAGTTTGTTGGCTGCAGTAACATCAAGTGTTCGCATGCTGGTTTGGATGGAGTACAAGTAGCCAAATAGCAAAACCAACAAACTGATTAGGGCTAGTGCAAATAGGGAGTATTTTAGTTTCATATAGGTGGGTTAAAACGACCCCAGAAACCCAAACGCGGATTGCAAATTACTCATAACTAAGTCTAACGCATTATCTGTTGCCTTGGGAGTAATGGTTACACTGTCAATTGAGGCGGTAACATTACTTGCTTTATCTTTTGATAATGCCCGCAGATGATAAACCTTGGAGGGCGTTAAACCGGTTATTACCACAACGTGATTGAGCGTCAGATTGGCATCTTCCTGTGTTTTTTGGGAATATGTGGAACCGGTACCCTCGCCGTACTCGACTTGTGCCGTGGTCGGTTCGTCGGTTGTCCATGAAACCACTATTTGGGCAAGCGCCTGATCTGAATCACCAGAGTTCTGTATTCCCCCCTCTACCTTCAAGTCACTAATTGCAGCTGGCCGGGTGTCAGTTGCTGTCGTAACTCTTTGTGGGTCAGAAGCGGCCTCATTACCAACTTTGTCCCGACCTTTTACAATCAGGGTGTAGTCAGTTTCTGCTTCCAGAGCACGAATGATCACTCGGTGTTCACCATTTTGCAGTGTCACGTTTACTTCATCCTTAGCTTGGTCAGGCGAACCCACGGGATAGTAGGTCACAATGCTCGATGTCGGAGTGTTTGTTTTCCATGTCACAAGTATTGTTGGCTTTGCTGTGTTTTTAACTTGCTGTACTCTAACGGTGCTAATCTTTGGTCTCGGCAGAGTACTGAAGTCTAAGATCGTGCCCTCGTACTCGTTGTCTTCAGCATCCAGCAGATCAATTCTAAAGTAATACTTGGTTCCATCTTCAAGCTCATCCAGCTCCACCGTATACGTCGTCTCAGAAGTTGACGTAGAAACAGTCTTTACTCCACCAAAAGCCGTTGACTCTCCATACCGAATTTTTACTTTCGATGTTCCCGTAGCTGTAAACTTTAGAATAGCATTAGTCAATCCCACGGAAGAAACAGAGACATCCTTCACACTTGGTGCTGGCTCAGTTGTGAATGATTTTTCTGAAGATGCGCCAGTATTGCCGTCTTCATCGGTCCATTTGGCTTTGTAATAATACGTGGTACCGGGGGAGAGATTGGCTAAATCAATTTCATGATCAGTCACATGCGTCGAGCTCGAAGGTTCGGAAGTAAAGTAGGTTCCCGGAGCTGTACCATACTGTACTTTACTGTCAGAAGTTCTATCAGTACTCCAATTGATAGTTGCTTTTTTAGTAGTAATTCCAGTGACTGTGGGACCCGAAGAGAGGCTTGGCGCAGCTACGTACTTGCCATCAGGGGTGAGTGAAACTGCAGTTGAAAAAGCCCCGCAATTAGCAGTGTTGTCACATGCCTTAACTTTATAAAAATACTCAATCTGAGATAAGCCCGTATCAACATATGCTATGCCAGTAGTGGTAGCAATGCGTGTATACGTTGTGTCATCTGTGCTTCTGTAGATTTGATACGAATCCACTCCTGACCCAACATCCGCTGGTGCCTCCCAGGAAAGGGCAAGCTTCCACGAGGATGTGGATTTAACCGAAACGTCTGCAATATCGGCATTCTGCGGAATTCCAGGAGCAGTAGTGTTTGCAGTGAAGGAAACTGAAGCATAGGAACCATAATTGATCGCACCACCTGCCTCATCACTGTTTTTTGCAGAAACATAGAATATATTTAATCCGGTCTGTGTGGCAAAGGCATCAGCCGACAATGAAGTTGCTCCAGCGCTCGTATAGTTACACGTCGATTCTGCAGGCAGAGTATTGATG
>CAZBMX010000072.1:0-5143 GCA_964493195.1 uncultured Pseudomonadales bacterium | reverse complement strand
AGCCAACTGAAAGTTGGCAGGAAGCAACTCTTTAAACACAGGAACAGACCCAAATAAAATTGGTATAAAACCCATAAGAACTGCTGAAAAAACCCATCCCAATTGCGTAACTGGGTGTTGACGGAGCAGTAATATAACTTTCTCGGAGACTCCCTGATTGCTGAAACGCACTTTTTCTGGTTTCGGCATATAGGCAGCAAAGAATGATCTAGAGGGTCGCTCTGCACGCATTGTTTCAGAGTACTCATCGACGTGCCGATGTTTGGCTTCAGAGTGTCTGCGAGTAGACTCAATATCAGCTGCAGACTCATTCCTCATTGTGTCCTGAATCTCAGCTTCTGATTTTGATTGATGTGCTCCGTGTTTTTTATGTGCCATAGAACTTGCTGCTGAGTTTTTTTTGCTCGGTCTATCAGTATTACTATCAAAAATTTCCGGCATTATCGGTAGTATATCACTTTTGCTCATTATTTTTCTGAGCTTGGATATTGCACTTTGGGTGTTACCAGAGAAATTACCGTTTAAGAATGGCCATGAATGTTTCTTGATTGACTTCAACTTTGCCAAACTGCTTCATTTTCTTTTTGCCCTTAGCTTGCTTAGACAGCAGTTTTTTTCGCCGAGTCACGTCACCACCATACAACTTGGCTGTCACGTCCTTGCGGAACGCTTTGATGGTTTCGCGCGCGATGACCGTGCCACCAATTGCCGCCTGAATGGGAACTTCAAAAAGTTGTCTAGGCAATGCTTCTTTAAGTTTTTGAACAATTTGTCTACCCATTTGTTCGGCGCGTTCCCGAACGGCAATGAAGCTCAATGCTTCTACGGGCTCCTTATTCAACATCACCGTCACTTTTACTGCATCAACCGGAACAAATTTTTTAACATCGTACTCCAATGAGGCATAGCCTGAAGTTAATGACTTAAGTACATCATGGAAATCAGTAATAATTTCGGCGAGTGGAATTTCACATTCAAGTGTCACGCGTTGGCCCACGGGATAGCTCTGGAGCAACTCGCCACGACGCTCACGCACTAAGTTGAGAATGTCTCCCAGATATTCTTTGGGACTGAACATGCGTACTGACGCCACAGGCTCACGCATCTGACGAACCTGAGAAGGATCCGGCATTTCTGATGGAGTGTGCACAATCTTTGTGCTGCCATCAGAAAGCTCAACTTCATAGGTAACCGATGGCATGGTTGCAATGATCGAGAGATTAAACTCACGATCTAGGCGCTCCAACACAATCTCGGCGTGTAAAATGCCCAAAAATCCTACACGCAGACCACTACCTAGTGCCACAGAATGAGCGCCAGTGTACTGTAAGGCAGCATCACGCAACACAAGCTTGGACATGGCATCCTGAAGCAGAGTGAACTCTGCTGAGTCTGTAGGATACATCTCCATATACACCATGGGTTGTGGCTCACGGAAACCAGCGAGCGCCTCGGTGGCGCGATTGTTAGCACTGGTGACCGTGTCACCTATCTTGAGTGCCCGGACATCTTTCAGGCCAGTGGCAATATACCCGACCTCTCCTGCAGACAGGCTTTCGCGCGGTTCCATACCAGGAACAAATACCCCGATTTCAATCGGTACAAAACTGCTTCCTCCTGCAATCAGGTGCAAGCGCTCCTTACGAAGTTGACCGTCTGTGACACGCACCATTGCGATAGCACCTTTGTGTGTATCAAAGTGGGAAGTGATGAGCAAGGCGCGCAAAGGTCCCGTCGCATTTCCAGTGGGAGCAGGGACGCGTTCAATAATGGCATCAAGCACTGCCGCAATGTTTAAACCACTTTTAGCCGAAACTAGCAAGATATCCTCTTCTGAACAATTGCACAGCTCCATGATCTCCAAACAAACTCGTTCAGTTTCTGCAGAAGGCAAATCAATTTTATTGACAACCGGAATAACAACAAGGTTTAGCGCACGTGCTTGCTCATAGTTGGACAATGTCTGGGCTTGAATTCCTTGGGTAGCATCAACCACCAACAGTACGCCTTCGCAAGCGGCAAGCGATCGGCTAACTTCATAACCAAAATCGACATGTCCTGGAGTGTCGATCAGATTTAAGATGTGCCCTTTGTACTCCATGCGAGCAGGTGCCAACTTGATCGTGATACCACGCTCACGCTCGATGGGATTCGAGTCCATCAGGCGATCATGAAAGTTCAGCTCTGTCACGGTGCCCGTGAGCCGCAGGAGACGATCGGTTAAAGTAGTTTTACCGTGATCTATATGTGCAATGATTGAAAAATTGCGAATGTGATGCATACAGCAGTTGTACACCTCTTCGAGGCAGTATTCCTGCTTCGCTTATTTCTTGGCGGTTTTTTTGGTTGCGGCTTTTTTAGCTTTGGCTGGTTTTGTAGTGGCTTTTTTCTCTGTGGTAGTCACGGCGGCAACTGCCTTACCAATCAGCTTGCTCAATTGACTCTTGAGGCGTGCTGCTTTGTTTGCGTGAATCAAGTTGCGCTTTACAGAACGATCCACTGCGGAAAAAGCAGCATTGATCGCCTCTTGTGAAGGAGTAGTTTTTGCACTTGTCAGCATTGTGCGCATACGCGAACGAGTTCTGTTATTGATCTCGGCTTTTCGCTTACTGCTACGAAGTGCTTTTTTTGCGTTCTTGAGTAATGGCATAGAGGATGCATTATACCCTATGTCCGCCTGGGTTTCAAACAGGAGTTTGAGGTATACTACCCAAGTGTATAACCTGATACAAACCGCCCTCAGCTCTGAGTTTCGGCGGTTTCTTAACCTGGCGGCTCCGGCTCGCTCCTTGACAGCATCAATTCTGTTCTATCAATTGGCAGATATAAGCATTTTTATCTTTGCGTATGCCTTTCTGTTCCGCAGCAATCACGACTTTGCCACCGTGGCTTGGTTTAACCTAGGGTTTTACTGCACCCTGTCACTAGGATATATCCTCAACGCCAAACTACTACGTTCATTTACACTACGGACTATGTCAATAGTTGGGCTGCTTGGACAAGCCGTAATTCTGTCAAGCCTGTTCTTTTTTCCATACAGCTTGACTTCACCAGTAGTGTTTGGATTCGGTCTGGCACTTGGAGTTCCCATGGGATTGTACTGGTCAAGCAGGCTGTTTTTGTTCACCATTGAGGTCCCCAGCAAACAGCGTGAGTACGTTTCTGGCATCACAAACTCAGCACATTCGTTGTTTCAAATTGTTGTTCCGGCAGTCATTGGTTGGTTTATAGCAACTGCCGCACCAGAAATAGGTTTGACCAGGCTACTCGCATATCAAGTTGTTGCTATCGGAGCAGCGCTACTTTTTACACTCTCTGGTTTTTCCCTTCACCGCCATAGTGCGGTCGAGCCACACATTACTCGTTTACGCATCCCCAAAGTTAGCAAACGATGGCGATGGTTCCGCGCCTTCATCTTTTTGGGGAGCATTCAGTTTGCTATATCGATTGCTATCCCTGAATCATTAATCGTTGGATATGTTGGCAACGAAACGGTGCTGGGAATGGTCAGTAGTGGCACTCAATTCTTGGCTGGCATTGCGCTTTTCCTAATTGGTCGAGTTGCCCAACCCAAACATAGGAATACGATACTCGTGCTCAGCACTTTACCACTTCTCGTTGGCTCATTCACCCTGCTCAGCAACTTTTCAAACACCACAATCCTCATCTACTTGCTTGGAATGAGTATTTTTGACACATTTTATTGGTTCATTTATTTCCCGTTGCTCTCTGATATCGTTGACTCTCAAACAAATGGATCGCCTGAAACTAGTTACCCATTTTTCATTGATCATGAGTTGTGGATTAATGCCGGTAGAATACTTTCCAGTATTGCATTTATATGGATGGTGAGCACGCTTGAACAAAGCTTGGCGGTGCAAATCGCGGTGGTTCTTGCAGCTCTTACACAACTCGGTTTGCTTTTCGTCAGCAAAAACATGCACTCTGCGGCTGAGTTATCAGCGCCAACTGCCGAACCCTTAGAGATAAAGTAGCGGCGCAAAAAAGACACAGCCAAAAACTCACCTGTGGCATTCCCTAATTTCCGTTATAATTACGCTGATTGGCGCAGCACATACTCGAATAGAAACATGTTCCCATTAACCAAACTTCCCATTCCATTACCCAAAATTTTCACCAGCCGTACTTCGTGGTTGGAACAGCAGCAAACTACAATTCTTTCTGCCGCCCTCATTATTACGCTGGCAAACGTGCTATCCTCGATTTCAGGACTTATTCGACAACGCCTGCTCATCTCGGCATTTTTCAACACCCAAGCATCACAAGAAGCATTTGAAGCTTTGTTAGTTGCTTTTCAAATTCCCGATACCATGTTCCAGTTGATTGTTTTAGGTGCGCTGTCAGCGGCATTTATTCCTGTTTTTTCCTCACTGAAGCGGAAAAATGAGCAGCAGGCATTCGCTATGAGTTCAATAGTGATTAACGTACTACTGCTTGTCTTTATTGGCACAAGCGCAGTAATCGCGTTCTTTGCCGAGCCAATCACACTCTGGCGCACTGGAGCAGCCTTCACCGCCAATCAAGTAACTATTGCTGCAAACTTGACCCGAGTCATGTTGCTGGCACAAACATTCTTTGCTGTCTCTAACTTATTATCTGCAATGCTCCAGTCGTACCAGCGATTCATTTTGCCGAGCATTGCCCCAATACTTTACAACGTAGGCATCGTATTGGGAGTATATCTGCTTGCTCCAATGTTTGGGATTTACTCTGCAGGAATAGGTGTGTGTATCGGTGCTTGTATGCACATGGCAATTCAGTTGCCATTGGCGTACAAACTTGGCTTCCGTTTTCGTTGGTCCTTCAATCTCAGCTATCCTGGTGTGAAGGAGCTATTTAAGCTCATCCCTCCCCGTGTATTGACTATTGGTATCACTGAAATCCAAAACCTGAGTCTCGGGTTCTTTGCTACATCCCTTGGCAACCTCAGTTTCGTTGTCATTCGCTTAGCCCTAACCCTAATGGCACTCCCAATTCGATTGTTTGGCGTACCAATTAGTCAGGCATCCTTACCATTTCTGTCCGAACAATCTGAGGCCCAAGATAGACACCGATTCAAGGATCTCAGCTTGCAATCGCTGAATCAAATTGCATTTTTTGCATTTCCTGCATCAGTCTTGTT
>CAZBMX010000071.1:0-5243 GCA_964493195.1 uncultured Pseudomonadales bacterium | reverse complement strand
CGATGACGGTTTGCGCCTTGCTCTGGGATATTGCCTCGGCGATCTGTTTAGTACCTTGGCTGAAGGCAGATTTTTCCCACATGCCCATGGGGCCATTCCAGAAAATTGTTTTGGCCTCGGCTAGGATAGCTTGATATAACTTGATTGTTTGTGGGCCAATATCAAAATACTTGATGTTTCGGTCTGCTGGAGTGTCTGCGGCATCATGAGTGAGCTCGATGTGCTCAACGTCTGCTGCACGTGTATCTGGCCCTACCGCTGCGAGCACGTCTATTGGATATACAATTTTAGGAACAGGGATGTAGTTGTCGATGAGCATGCGTTCAGTCTTGTGTTCGCTGATAAGCCGCTTTGCAACTTTGCTGTAGTCAATGTTGCGCTTTTTGATGTCAGCTGAATGCTCTTCAATGAACGATTTATGAATTTCCAGGCCTTCTGCTTTGAGAAAATTGTTAGCAATGGCGCCACCAACCAACACACAATCGGCAATTGTGGCCAAATGCCGGACCGCACCGACTTTATCCGAGATTTTTGCACCGCCCAGCACCATCACAAATGGTCGCTTGGGATGGTGCATCAGTCCACCAAGCGTGGCAACTTCTTTTTCGAGCGCCAGACCAGCGAAACCATCTATATACTTGGTTACTCCTACGGTCGAAGCATGTGCGCGGTGGGCTGCTGAGAATGCATCATTCACAAAGTAGCTGGCGGAGTGCGTCAACTGTTGGGCGAAATGTGCGTTGTTTTGTTCCTCTTCCGGGTGGAATCGAAGATTTTCTAACAACAGTGCGGCGCCAGGTTCCAATGCCTCGATTGCTGCGTGAGCCAGTGGCCCGATTGTGTCTGCCACGAATTGGATCGGCAAGTTGAGTGTGTTTGCGAGGTACTCAGCAATGGGCTTGAGGCTGTATGCTGGATTTTTGCCTTCGGGCCTGCCCAAGTGGGCAATAAGTATCACTTTGTGTTTTGCTTTAAGCAGTTTTTCCAAGGTAGGCATCGATTCCCGCAGCCGGCGATCATCAACAACTCGCCCATCATCAAGCGGCACGTTGTAGTCTACGCGCATCAGGATAGTGGTGGGGTCATTGGGGATGTCTTTGAGTGTTTTTAAGGTGTTTGGCATAAAAATATATCCCCTTTTAGTATAATACAGAGTGATATGCGCAACCACGAACAAAGTTGGCCAGGTGAGTTGGAACAGTTGCTCAACTTTTTTGAAGGCCGACGATTGATTTACGCAGCCAGGGTTCCGCATAGTACAGTTCGTCCTGTTTTGAGTGGACTGATGTCTATTATTCCTGAGCAAGTTATTGAATCAAGGATTTTTCAGAACCAACAAGTCTTGGCTGTGGGCAAGCGACTGTTTACGTTTCAGATGGCACTGAATGATGAGATTGATTTTCGGTCACTTGATAAGCAGGCCTTACGACAAGCAGCTTCAGAAAAGGTGAATTTAACACGACAGGCGCTGGACGAGGAAATCAGTTTGCTTGATGACCCAGCTCGAAAACTTGCAATCAAGAGTTTGATTAGAGATTACATTGCCGAGACAGAGCTGGTAGAAGAAAATGTTAGACAGAGGGCAGCAAGTGATGCCACTTTTTCATTTGAAGATGCTTTGCAGTATCGTCGAATCGTGAACGCAATTGCCAGCTGTACGGTAACTGCAGTTTTGCTTGGTCACTCTTATTTTCAAGATTCTCCATTTGCCAAAATGAGAGTGGAGAAGTCTGTAATGTCCTGGGAAGATGTCGTAGAAAAATACAAATGGATTTTTAGTAATACCCCACAAGCAGCCCCGGTACTCCGAGCAGTACAAGTCATGGATCGCATTGCAACAGCCGCACAGTTGGATGACGATTTGCATGGTAGAGATATTGATAAGCTACTAGCAATTCCCTCGCCTGTACTTGTTGCATTGAGTACTCTTGATTCAATAGACGACGTTAGAGAAATGTTGCAGGCAAAAAAAGATGAGTTGAGAGATGAGGCAAAACAGCTTGGTTTAGGGATACTTCCTACCATGAGCACGACGATCGGGTTTAAGCAAATGCAGCGTGTTAACGAATTTCTCACTAAAAAAGGTAGGCGTTGGTACAGAATACTTGCGTTCCTTGAAAACAGAACCCCCCTCAACTTCACTAGAAGATTCCCGCCAAGGGAGCGTGCGTACATCACTGGCGAACTGTAGGTAGTAAAGCTTATGCTGCCCGCACCCTGACATTGTCCTCGACTAAACCACGAGCACCTGATATACTTCACGCATTCTTTCAGAAAGGGGATCGTATTCGCTATGCCGAAGAAAAAATCCGACTCGGCTGTTGACGCAGCCGCAAATCAATCCGCTGCACCAGCAGCAGAATCTCAACAGGAACTAACTCAACCAGAGGTTGAGCAAGTAGCTCCTGTGGAAAAGCCTGCCAAAAAAGCAGCGCCAAAAAAGAAAACTACTCAGCCAGCAGCTGAGCAGGTAGACACACCAACACCGGCAGTTGTAGCTCCCAAAACGATGGAGGAGCTGCTCAAAAGCACCAGCTATGCAGTAGTAGTGCCGAAGCGCGGAACTACTGTGACGGGCAAAATTACTGGTAAAAGCAGAAAGATGCTGACAATTGACATCGGGGCAAAAACCGAAGGCGTTGTCATAGACAAGGAATTTGAAGTAGCTGCTGAGTATATTGATGAGCTGGAGATTGGTCAAGAAATCGAAGCAGTAGTGGTGTCAGCCGAAAACAACCAAGGTCAAGTTATGCTGTCCCTGAAAAAGGCTGCAAACGAAGCCAAATGGGATTACTTTGCTGATGCGTTGAAAAAGGACGTTGTTCTCGAGGCAAAAGCTATCGATGTGAACAAAGGTGGCTTGATCGTACTGGTAAACGGCACGCGTGGATTCGTTCCTTCTAGTCAATTTGGCAAAGGCTTGGTGGGCTCGTTCCACAAGCTAAAAGGTCAAACTGTCCAAGTCAAAGCTATTGAAGTTGATCGCGAGAAGAACCGACTGATTTTCTCAGAGCGTCATGTGTCTGAAGCGCAAGAAATTGCTCAGAAGTCACAAGCGCTTGAAGCAGTTAAAGCTGGCGAGATTTACTCGGGCGTTGTATCTGGGGTCATGCATTTTGGGTTGTTTGTTACCGTTGAGGTACCAATTACCGACACCAAGACTCCGGGTCATGTTGAGGGCTTAGTGCACATCTCAGAGATATCATGGGAAAAAGTCATGCATCCCAAGGAGTACCACAAAGTTGGTGATGCGGTCAAAGTCCGCGTCCTGGGTGTAGACGAAAAAACTGGCAAGCTCAACTTGTCCATCAAACAGTTGTCTGACGATCCATGGAAGAGCATCGAAGAGCGTTACCAATCTGGCACAACCGTCAGTGGTACCGTCTCTCGCGTTGAGCCATTTGGCGTGTTTGTGAATGTTGAACCAGGCATTGATGGCTTGATTCACTCCAGCAAACTCGAGCCAGGCCAACAGCTCAGCCGCGGTGAAAAAATCACCGTCCATGTGGAGAGTGTAGATTCAGAGCAGCGCCGCATGAGTCTCAGTTTGGTAATGACTGAGTTGCCTATTGAATACAAATAAATAATTGACTGCTTGTTGCTTCCGCGACCTTGTTGCAAGTCAACAAATTGCTTTGTCGGCGATCACAAGCCCCCAGCAACAAGCAGCACTTTTTTGGAATTTTTACACGCACAATGTCTGCTACATAGCAAATGCATCGTTTACCTGATATACTTTAGTGTAGTCATTAGAAAACTCAGAAAGCACCTATGGCCAAACAACGCATGATCGTCACCGATGACCAACTGTTGATCGATATGGACTTACTCTTCAATGCAATCCGCGAAGCAGATGGGGATTGGGAAAAAGTTGAGCAAGACATGCATTCCTATCTGGAAGCGATTCAAAGCATGGTTGATGAAGATGCAGAAGACGAGGCTGACGAGGATTAGTTCTCGCGCTGTAGTCGAGCCCACATCACTCCAGGCAGGAACTCGAATTTTTGCCTGATATATGCTATAATATCTCTGTTCTGCCCGAGTGTGCAAAACACAAAAGGAGTTCGTATGGCATACGTAATCGCCTGTGGCGACGAAGGCGTCCAGATCAACGAGGGAACTCGGTTGGCATTTGTTGGGGCTGGAGTCAAGCTCGAAGGATTCTCTGAAGTCATCCCACTGTTACAAGCTCAGTTGGGCGCTGATGTACGCATTGTTGCCTCTGAGGAGAATGATTGGGTTAAATCACAGCTGAATCTTTCCACCTACGAACAGGCTGACGCCTCGATGCAGCAGCACGCGGAAATTTTGGCTGACCGCCACAAACTGTTGTACTCCGGCATCATCCCTTTTACCGACCCCAAAGAACTGGCGCATGAAATTAAAGGCCACATGGTGCGTCCGCACGGAATTCACATTGCTAACAAAATTTGTTTCACCCTTGGCGGTGGTGAGCAGACGTTCAATCTGGGCTGCTATGTCATTAGCGCCGATTGGGTGGCTGATGCACCTGCTAAGTTGATTCAACAAGTTATCGAGCCACAAATTGCGTTCTACAAAAAACTGGCAAAGCGTGAAGACCTCGCATTTGTATTTGAGCTTGGCGGTGAGTTGGGTGAAGAGCAAGCGCTCCGAAACAAAAAAGCGCTGGAAAAAGCCCTGAAGCTCGCATAGTTTGCAGAATTAGCTAGATAACGATCTGCAGTATTTTTCTCGGTCTCCGATTGTCGTCAATTAGTGTGTTGATCACAATGATGCTCCCAAAGAGCAGCATGGATCTAAACTGTTTGTCGCGCATCATAATCTGAATACGTTCGAATAGTTCATACACCGCATCAATAAATTGCAGGGTACTTGCCATATTGATTTTGACAACATGTTTTTGAACTGTTTTGAGAAGAACCGCTGTGAGTTCAGATTTTCTCATGTGCAACGTTGCTGCACTATCCCAGTCGAAGTTCGAAAATGTGTCAGTAAGCGGCAGCGCCTCGAGCTGTTGCCAATCTTCTTCGCTGATGTGGGCAACAATTGCTTTGTTGGTGATCAACACCGGAGCGGAAACAAAAGCACTCAGATCAAGCGGGATTTGCGTGATTGAGTTGTGAATTTTTTGTTGTTTGCGCGAGTTGCGGATGATATCAATAGTGAGCTTGGTGTTTGGTGCGAGTGCGTTGAGGTCGCGGGAAAATACCGCAAAGGCGTCAAGCTCTGGGTATGGTGCGTGCCCACCATCAGTGATGACA
>CAZBMX010000070.1:0-5276 GCA_964493195.1 uncultured Pseudomonadales bacterium | reverse complement strand
CATTCACATACTACTAAAAATAAATCAATTAAACAATTGTCAGAACATGTACACAAACCTTATTCTGCGCAGACAAAAATTCATTGATCATCCGTTTTTGCCATACAATACCCAAATATAAGATATCGTTTGATATTCATGAAATCTGTGAAAATCACGCAACAATTTTCGCGGCTTTCTCAAGATGCGATTTTGCGAAAAATCCAGCAGAGTTCTCAAGCAAACTTGAGGTATTGACCGAGTAGCCTCAAGTACCGTAGACTGGACTAGCACTGTGTTACCCGTCTAATGAATCTGGGTTACACCACAGCTCCACAATCCAACGTATGTCTGCCCAACCGGCATATCTCTCCAGCATTTTTGTCTCGTTTTCCACATTTTTGGCAGAGCGACAGATTTCTGGCGCCACAGCACACGATGCGCAGCTCGCGCTCGGTACGATACTTGAACATAAGACAGATTGGAGTAACTGGGATACGCAGCGACTGGCTGGGTTCTGGCAAACGCCAGCCGGACTGCAACACACAAGCAACGCCCAAGCATTGGTAACCGCATTCATTCGCCGTCACCCACCCACCCAGATCAACGTGTTTCTACATGAGTTTGCGTTAGCACTCAAAGACAGTGGCTGCTCACACTCCACCATCAAAAATTATCGCAGCGACATCAGCCAATTTGCCCAGTTTGCCAAAGAATCAGAACTCTCCCAACTGATCACAAAACCCAAAGTCGTTGCTTTCTTGAGACAGCAGCGCTCCGCTGGGCTCAAGCACTCGAGTATTAGACGCAAACTAGTTAGCTTGCAGCAATTTGCACAGTGGGCCACCGGTCTCGGCATTATTCCTGGCCAGAACTGGTTTCCAGAATTATTCGCTGCACTCGAGAATGCGCAGCCACTTGAGGTGTTAGACGCTAGCGTCAGCCGTCCAAAACCGGCTGATTCCACACAGACACGCGTCGTAGCACCCGTGCCGGTTGCCAAAACAGACAGCATCACTGCAGACAAAACCCTCACTACAGCAGAGTCACCACGAACTCACCAGGAACGAACAGCGCAGCTGCAATCAGTGTTCAGTCGAGTAGCCCGCAAACATTTGAGACGCCCACAGTTTGGCAATAACCCTGGCCAATGGGCACTAACCGTACTCGTTTTACTCATTAGTCTGGTGGGCATTGGTTTTTTTGGGTATCAACAGTTTATACTCCGGGTCTCTACTCCCTTTGCGTATCCATCAAGTCCGGTCAGGCCCAACCGCCAGCTATCTTTCCAGGGCCGCCTGACAGACACTGCGCAAAATCCTGTGACTGCCGCCACCGACATGCGCTTTTACCTGTTTGACACTGGTCCCGCCACCGGGAGTGGAACCGAGCTGTGGGACTCTGGCACCTGTAGCGTCACGCCAGATCAGGACGGAATTTTCTCGGTTGGGCTTGGTGATGATTGTGGCGCTGAAATCACTGAGGATGTGTTTAGCGAAAACTCAAATGTCTGGCTTGAGGTAGAAATCGAAACCGAAACCCTCGACCCCCGCCAGGCGATTCAAACCGTACCCTATGCTCTCAACTCAGAAACCTTGCAGGGCTACCCTATCACAGCATCTGGCGCAGCTACCGTGAACACAGTCGTTACCATGAATTCTGGAGGTGAAGTCGTCCTTGGGGAAGTTTCGCCTACTATTCGGTCGGTTTCTGGTACGTTTTCTTTAGAGGCGCAAACTTTGTCACTCGAGACATCTTCGGGTTCTAATGGTGATATTATCCTCAGCCCAGATGGCACCGGTCAAGTTGAAATCAATGCAGACACCGTGATTGATGGCTACTTATATGCGCCAGGCGCTACCCTGAGCGCTACCTACGCCGGCGGCACTGCCCTGGTCACCAAAGGTGGACCAAGTGGGACTGCTAATATTCAAGAGTGGCAGAATAGTGCCGGGTCTGCGCTGACAGTGGTTGATGAAAGTGGAAATATTGGGATTGGGAGCACTAATCCTGCTGCACCGCTAGATGTAAATGGCGTTGTCAGAGTTGGTAGCTACATCACGTTTAATGGAGATTCCGGCTCGCGCCTGCGGAGTGATTCAACAGGCCTGTTCAGCGTGCTAACCGGATCAGGAGGAGCGTATGGGTCAATGCAATTTGGCAATGGATCGGCTGCTTCGCCCTCAATACGATTTGGAAACGACGCAGACACAGGATTCTTTAGTGCGGATACAAACACCGAGCTCGGCATAACAGTTGGCGGTACCGAACGACTGAGAGTAGATAACTCTGGAAATTTGGGCGTCGGTAGTACTGCGCCAGGAGCAGCTCTTGATGTAGTTGGCAACTTCCGCCTCACTGGCACTACAACCCTCAACTCCCTAACCTACACCTGGCCAGCATCCCAAGCGAGTGGGTACGTTTTGTCTACAAATGGCAGTGGCACATTAAGTTGGTCAGACCCAGCTGTTTTGGCAGGTGGAACAAACCTGTGGGATACGGCCAGTGGCGCACTATATCCGAAAAACTCTACGCTGGACTTGCTGATTGGTGCCACTGCAACAACTTCAGCCAAGTTTGCATTTATCAATGTCAACTCTGGCACACCAACCGCATCCGTCTCTGCCGGAGCAGCAGGTGCAACATATTTAACAGCTGACGGCAAATTAGCTGCCACTGCAATGCAGAACATCACTATAGGCGATACCGCAACTACAGGTGATGTGATTATAAACCCTAGTCGAAATGTGGGGATTGGTACAACCACAGCAACCTCCAAGCTAACAGTAAATGGCAGCGTACTACTTAATCTAACTAGTAGCGTAATCGACTTTAACTCAAGCAGCTATCGATTTGGACGAAACGGCAATGACTTTTTCTGGAATGTCGCAGGCGCTGAACAGCTGAGACTAAGATTCGATGGTAATTTAGGAGTTGGAACGTCATCTCCTACACAAGTGCTCGACGTAGATGGCGACCTCAGAGTCCGAGGAAACGACATCACTGACTCTGGCGATACTACTCGCATATCATTGGGAGCGACAACCACACTCACCAACACCAACACCACTCTTAGCGGTACCACCACGCTCGCTGCTGCTACCCTAGACACCTTCACTACTGGCACTTCTCTATCCATGGGCTCAACCACAGCACTCACTCTTGGCTCAAACGCAACCATTAACGGTGGATCGGCCGCAAATGATGATCTCACTCTACAGGGCACTAGTGATGCAACCAGAGCTACAAGCTATCTACTCTTACAACCCACAGCTGGCAATGTTGGGATCGGTACCACTGCCCCCTCTAGCCAACTACACGTGTACAGCACCGCACCAAATCTGCGGCTAGAAAGTGGCAGTGCTAACAACATCAGTATTGCGCTCGTAAACAGCACATACAACTCCGCAATTCTGCAGCGCTCTACCGGGCAGCTAGACATCAGCAACCAGTCAAACCAACCCATCCGATTCGCCGGTTCCGGCACTTCCTGGATGGACATGACTAGCGACGGACTCACCCTCAATGCGCAACGAGATTTGCGACTGGCAGACAGCGACTCTTCGAACTACCTAGCTTTTCAAGCCCCAGCAACTGTAGGCTCCAACATCACCTACACTTTTCCTGACACGCTGACAAATGGCTATATTTTACAAACCGATGGCTCAGGCACGCTCACCTGGGCAGACCCCGCAGTTTTAACGGGTGGCACAAACTTGTGGGATACGGCCAGTGGCGCACTGTATCCCAAAAACTCCACGCTCGATCTCCTTGTTGGTGGTACCGCCACCACCTCAGCCAAGTTTGCATTTATCAACGCCAACTCTGGCAACCCGACCGCAACAATCTCAGGCAACCTTGCCCTGGCTGTGCCAACCGGTGCGGACCCGGCAACAACACTTGATGTTTTCAATGGCGGCTCACTCAACGTGCGCACTTCTGTGGGTGGTAGTGCAGGTGCGACGTCTCGGCTTTTTTTAAACAACAACGGAAACATAGGGATCGGCACAAGTGATCCGACAGAAAAACTGCACATTGTTGGGGGTAGTCAGTTAATTGAATCATCAACACTTGGCACGGAAAACGTGTTTGCAATTTATGATGGAGTTAATGTGTTAGGTGTTGATAAAGTGGGCAGCGTCTATAATATGAATTTTGGAAACGGCGACTTCGGTAATGGTACGTTCTTCCAAGTGCTCGATAGTACTGGAAATATTGACTTCCGAACAAGCACTGGAACCATTAATATTGACAACTTACTCGCTGGCGGTGCTGTCGAAATAAATGCTTCTAAAATATTGATCCAAACAGGCAATTTAGGCATAAACACGGCTACGCCGGGGGAAAAACTCGACGTCGTCGGCAACTTCAAACTCACTGGCACCACCACCCTAAACTCCCTAACTTATACCTGGCCTGCTTCTCAAACAACTGGGTACGTTTTGTCTACAAATGGCAGTGGCACATTAAGCTGGTCAGATCCAGCTGTTTTGGCAGGTGGAACAAACTTGTGGGATACGGCTAGTGGTGCACTGTATCCGAAAAACTCTACGCTGGACTTGCTGATTGGAGCTACTGCCACTACTTCAGCCAAGTTTGCATTTATCAATGTCAACTCTGGCACTCCCACTGCTACCATGTCTGCAGGCGTCAATGGTGGACTCTATCTGTCTGCCGATGGCACGATTGCAACCACAGCACTACAAACGCTCACCCTTGGATCCAGCACAACAGGCAATGTATCATTTGCACCCGCAGGGGCTGTTGCAGCAACTATTTTGCAGAATGGAAACTTCGGAATTGGTAGCACAAACCCACAGCAAAAACTGGATGTAAATGCTGGCACATCAGATAGTGTTGCAACATTCAGAAGCAGCGACGACCTAGCTCGAGTTGATGTTCGCGACAACGACACCGTAGGGTATTTTATGGCTAGCAACAACGTATTCTCGGTTGGAGGGCAAAGCTCAATCCATGCCGACAATGTAAACATCAGTACCGTTGATGGTAACGTTGGTATTGGCGTTACTGCCGCCAGCCAAAAACTGGATGTGGTTGGTCAAATTGAGCTTGCCAACTATTTGTACTTCGGCAACGGCTCTTCCAACTACCTCCGCTGGGATGCAACAAACTTCCAAATCAGCAACACTCTGCTGCCCATCACTGACGCCACCTACAGCCTGGGGTCTGATTCAAACCGCTGGCAGGATCTGTACCTGTCGGGCTCAAGCCTGCACATGGGCACCAGCGGCGATGAAGGCATTTTAGGCTACAACACAGCCAGTGACTATTTCTCA
>CAZBMX010000069.1:0-5296 GCA_964493195.1 uncultured Pseudomonadales bacterium | reverse complement strand
TTGTTACTGGTACTCGATTGGCGCGCCTGACACAGCGTGGTGGAGCTGCCCAATTTTGGGTGTGCCATCAAAGCAGACACGACTGATGTTTGGAACTGCAAGTAGCTGAGTGACTAACTCTGCCTGAACCTTGCTGGACAGAGCAAACTGAGTGAATGTATTGTCCTGCTCTCGTACCGCACGAATGAGTGTGACTGCACCAGTTTCTACGGTACCTGCGTGCAGCCTGATAACTGGTGTGCCGTCGTGGAGATAGGGAAAAATTTGGTAGCAGTGTTTGAAGTACGCTGGTCGATTGGCCACGAACTGATCCACCACTTCGGTCAGACTGCGTATTGATGCAATTTTTTGTCGGGTGGCAGCTCCACCAAAACGAAGTAGTAGTCCTGGTCCAGGAAACGATCTGCGCAGCACTGTGGCTGCGGGTAAGTGAAGCTGCGCGGCTAGTTTTCTCACTTGGGTTTTGGTTATGCCGATGAGTGGCTCAACCATCTTGAGCTGTAGCCTGCTAAACACGGGGGTGGGGTAGTTGTGATATAACCGCGAGTTAGCCGTCGGTTTTGACTGGGTTCCCTGACCGAAAAAAGTGATGTTGTTTGCTACTAAATACTTGGAGAGCACCGCAAAGTACGTATCGCGAAACGCGATGCGCTTGTCATCGGCTGTAACTTTTCCGGCAAGTTTTTGCAGAAACTGTTGTTTCTTGTGCAGAATAACCGGTTTTGGCAGATGAGCCGCTTGTAGATTGGCACATACCTGTGCAACTTCACCTGTTCGCAGGAAACCGGTGTCGATTAGCAAGGTCGTGACGTGAATGCCGGCCGAATGTAAGAGTGCTACTACGGTGGAAGAATCTACCCCGCCAGAAAAAGCACAAACTACTTGATTGTTGCCAATTGTTTCTCTCAGTTGCCGCTGAGTGCGCTTGATGAATGCTTGTGCGGAAAAGTTAGACATGTGTTTGAGCGAATTCTAGCACTTTGTCCGCTTTGTTTCTGTGACGCAGGTCAGCCAATCCTTGCTCCACAATTGTTGCGCACAGACCAGTGTATACAGTGGGCTTGAGCGCAAGCAGTTTCTCTCTGATGTCTTTTGGTACCTGCGCGGTCCGTAGCTCTCGCTCCAGTGTAGATTTGTTGAGCACCTCTCCTCTGCTGAGTGACTTGATTGTTTCATACGCATCTGGGAAGCCCGCAGCGCGCAGTATCGATTGATAGGCTTCTGCGAGCACTTCTGGATGGTTCTGTACATCTGCTTGCATTGCTGCTGAGTCGGCAGTGCTGCATTTGAGTCCACGCTCTAGACTACTAAGTGCCACCAGTGTGTGCCCGAAGGCTACGCCGAAGTTGCGGCGGACGGTGCTGTCCGATAGATCGCGCTGCAAACGTGAGGCTGAGAACTTGGTGATGAAGAAAGCAAAGACTGCAGCGGCTTGCTGAGCGTTGCCTTCAGCGTTTTCAAAGTCAATGGGATTGACTTTTTGCGGCATGGTTGATGAGCCGGTTTCTGTGGTGACCACAGTTTGTTTGAGGTAGTCATATGAACAGTACCACCACATGTCTTGAGCAAGTGAAACGAGCTGCAGGTTGAGCTGCTGCAGGATGGCATATGCGTTTGTCCAGTGAATTCCTGGCAGAATCTGGGTTGTGGCGTGTACTGGGGTATAGCCGAAGGACTGGATAAAATGATCGGAAAACGTGATCCAATCGTGGTCAGGAAACACAACTTGATGCGCCGCAAACGTGCCGACCGCGCCGTTGAGCTTTGCTTTGAAGTTGTAGGTTTGCAGCTGATCCAGCAACTCCTGAATGACTACAGCGTGGACGAGTAACTCTTTGCCAAACGTTGTCGGTATTGCTGGCTGGCCATGGGTACGGGCGAGCATTACGCTGGATTTTGTTTCCGAACACAGTTCGAGCAGTTTGGTCTGTAGCTGGATTGCTTGCGCAATGAGTACTGCCGATCCATCGCGCAGCTGCATGGTTTGGGCGAGGTTGTTCACGTCTTCGCTGGTGAGGCCAAAGTGGAGCCACTGGTGGAGATGTGGCAATTTGAGTTCAGTCAGCACATCGCGCAAGTAGTACTCAACAGCTTTAACGTCGTGGCGCGTGGTTGCTTCATGGGTTTGGACTGCGCGCATGGCTTGCTCATCAAATAGCTGGTATGTGGTGCGCAGGTGTTGTAGTTGCAGTTTGGTAAGTTTTGCCAACTTGAGTTCGACAATGAGTGCTACTAGGTACTCGACTTCAACGTGGACGCGGCGTTGCGTCAGTCCTTGCTCGGAAAAAATTGGCAGGAGTGGCGCGACTTGTTTTGCGTAACGGCTGTCTAGGGGGCTGAGGGCATGTTGAACGTCTAGCATGTGTTAACTATATCATGTAGCAAGATAGCAGGATGTGTGGTGGCCGGAATTAGTTTTGACATGAAATTGCTGTGGTGTAGAATGCACGCAAGCATAGCTAGTTTTGGAGGAGATATGGTTAGGAACGAGATCACTATATACGAGACTCGAGGATTACGGTGGGGTTCACCTGGGACTGTGGAGTGGATTAAGAATACTACAATAAATGATTTTTGGTCTCTCAAGCACGTTTACCTTGCGCTCGGTGCGCTGCTTGTCTATGAAGAAGTATATGGTTTAGATCCGGCATTGGTGGCAGAAAAGCATGCACTAAAGGAATTTCAAGCTGAGCTAGATCCCAAAGTAAAAAGCAATTTTTTTGGTGATTGGTATATAGCCACAAGTTACGTGTTTGCAGGCATGAAACATATTGCACGGCCTCAGTGACGACTAGTGACTCAATTTCTACAGTAGTGGAGATCTAGTAATTCTTTACCCGAGCCAGGCGCAGTTTGTGCAAGAGTTCCCAGAAAAAACGGTGGAAGGTGTCGTCACCTTTTAGGTCGGATGACTCCAGAGCAATGTGTGATAGTACTGAGTCAATTCTGATGTATCGTTTGAATCCGATCACCACAATCGCGAATCCCAGCCCAATGCACGACCACCCAAGGAGAATGTACTGCCACTCAGTAAAGAGTTTGATGAGAGTTCCGCCTACAGCGACGATGCCGATCATGGTGCGCACGTAAGCCAACAGCGTTCGCTCATTTGCCAGGGCAGTTCGCTCCAGAGCCAAGTGATCGCGCAGAATCATTTCAGAAGATTTAAAGTGAGTAAAGATAGACGAGTTCATTGCGGGATTGCGCTTGGACTAAAGACGTACCAAGTAGTAACGATAGTCACTTAACCTACAATAAGCAAGTAGAAATAAAGCCTGGTGTGCTGAGGTATTTGCAACAACACCAGATGCGGTGTGCAAACACACTACACTTTGTTATACTCGCTGTCAGTGGCAAAAAAATCGCGCTCTACACCTAGACGTCACCAATCTGGCAGCAGGCATCAGGCCGTATTGCGACGCTTGCAGCGCAAAAAAATCCAGACGCAACAAGCGTTAGAAACGCGGTTCGCCCAAGCTGTTGCAAAGCTGCAGTCACTTAATTTTTCTTTTGCAGATGTTCGAGCACGAAGTGTGCAGGCCTTGTCCGCGCTGGCCTTAGCGAGCGCTGTGATGGCTACAAGCCCGGTGATAGAGCGCCAACTCGACCAACTGAGTGTCCAACGGGAGGCTGAGCAAAGTCCCGATGCACTGCAGAAGCGGCTCCATCAGGAATTGTTGCACGTGCTCCCCCAAAAAATCAGTCCGCTCTCCCCGGCTACGGAACAGTATATTAGTGCGGTGATTCATCAAACAACGGGAATTTCGGCAACTGCACAACTAGACGGGCAGCACTTGAACTCGAGCTATGGTTACATTGGTGCAGAACAGCACTTGCCTCGATTCCCTGGCGACTCGATTAGTCTGCATGATGCTCTGCAATTTAAAGGAATTACGGCCAATAGAGGTGCGTTCGGCTATTTCGCGCCTTCCGCGGCTACTCTGACACCCGAAGCCGTCCAACAAGAAAAATACTATGTAGCGGTGCAGACTCTGTACCTACCAAACTGGAACAAAGATCACCGCTGGTTGAAGGAGTGGTACAAGTTCCGCAAAGTCTTGGTAGTGAACCCTAAGAACGGTAAGTCAGTGGTGGCAGTGGTGGGGGATGCAGGGCCAGCGGCATGGACAGGCAAGCAGTTTGGTGGCTCACCTGAGCTCATGGAGTATTTGCAACTCAAGGACGGCAAACAAAAAAGTGGCGTGCTAGTGTTTTTCGTTGCCGAGGATGGCAGTCAAATAGCGTTGGGACCAGTAGAAAGCAAACATGTGGGGTTTGTAGCAAGCAAGTAACAAGCAAGTAATATGACTACAGTTTTTTACGATCATCTGATTCCGTGGCACCTGGTAGACCAGTACCTGTTGCAGGAACAGTTGCACGGCGAGGAGCGCGTGGAGTTTTTGCAGTTGGTTGATGAGGTGGTGCACACGGAAGTGTTTTTACTCTTTTTGCATCAGCTGCCAGAAGATCACCATGCGGTATTCATTGAGCGATTTCATGCCAATCCTGCCGATGAGCAACATCTGGTGTTTCTCGTGGAGGTTGTGGGGGAGCAGCTGCCACAGTTGATTGCGCAGCGGGCTGAAGTTGTGCTGGTTGAGGTGCTGGGTGGGGATGAGGAACTGAGTAATCAAAAATAGTACACGATCGCTTATTGCATAGTTGCAACAGTAATGATTTGATATCAGCTACCAATATGAAAAAAACAAGAAACATTGCAGTTACACTCGAATGCTTCGTTAAAAAGGACGGCAAATACCTGATGTTGCATAGAAGTCCAAAGAAAAGGATTATGCCCGATGTTTGGATGGCTCCTGGAGGTCATCGTGAGTTCAATGAAGGCTTGTTTGCTTGCGCGCGCAGGGAGATTAAGGAAGAAACTGGTTTGGATATTAAAAATCTCAGGGTGATTGCTACTGGAAATGCATATTTGCAAGATTTGGATCAGGAGTTTTTCTTTCACTTCGTTGAAGCTGATTACGCAGGTGGGGAGGTTATTGCTGAACCAGAAAATGGAGAACTGGTTTGGTTGACTCCAGCAGAAATGCTCAAGCAAGAGAATATGCTCGCTGAGATTCATGAAATACTTCCCTATCTGTTTTCAGGAAAAAAAGAAGTTATTTCATACTCCGCTGTGTATCGGACTGGAAACGAGCTGATGGAACTTACTATTGAAAAGTGAGATTGGTTGCGAAGTTTAAACAGAATGTGAGCCTCAACTATTGGGGGCCGAGCCCTGTGATAACTGACCTGGTCAAGTTATTTGAACAGTTTATGCCTGATTTGATGTAAATCG
>CAZBMX010000068.1:0-5389 GCA_964493195.1 uncultured Pseudomonadales bacterium | reverse complement strand
AATATCATGTTGGTTTCCGTCACAGAGCGCACGCGCGAAATTGGTTTGCGCAAGGCACTGGGAGCAACACCCAACTTGATTCTGCTGCAGTTTTTGACCGAAGCTGCACTACTATCGCTGCTGGGTGGTGTGATCGGCATCGTGCTTGCATACCTAGGCTCACTGGCACTACAGAGTGTGTTCCCGGCTAAAGTCACCATGGACGCGGTGGCATTGGCATTTGGCGTTTCTACTATTGTTGGTTTAGTATTCGGTGCAGCACCGGCTCGCAGGGCTGCCAATTTGTCACCCATTGAGGCACTGCGCTATGAATAACAGCAAACTGGTTGTGTTTGATTTTGATGGCACGATTGCGAATACGATGCCCGGAATAGCTGACAGCTACAACATACACGCGCCAGCATACAATCTGCCACTAGTAGCACCCGAAGACTATGATCGCATTCGCAGCAAAGGTGCGGCCAACTTTATGAAAAGTCTTGGCTTGTCACCACTCAAGTTGTTGCGCTTCATTCAGCTCGTGCAACACGACATGCGCGCCAATATGGCAAACATCGAGCCTTTTGCCGGAATGCCAGAAGCACTGCGTGAACTGCACGAATTTTTCCAGCTAGCCATAGTGACCTCAAATCAAGCAGATATTGTAGACGCATTTTTGCAACGCCACAATTTGTCTGAGTTATTTAGCGAAATCCGCTGCGAAAAAAACTACTTTGGCAAAGCCAAAGTCATCAAAAAGGTGGTACGGTCATTTGACCCAAACGTCCAAGCAGTGTATATCGGCGATGAAGAGCGGGACATCATCGCAGCCATGGATTCTGGCATCCCCGGCGTGGCAGTAACTTGGGGCTTTGACATGGAGCCGGCGCTACAAGCAGCCGCCCCACTCGCCCTTGCTCACACTCCCAAAGAACTGGTGACAATCATCAAACTACACTTGGGCTAGCCTGCACAAAGTGTTACTATCAAGGTATGCGGATACTCAAGTTGTTGGTGTTGGTTCTAGTGGTTGGTGGTGTTGGTCTGGCAATTTGGCAACGCCGTGCCCCAGAGCAGTTTGCGCAGACCCTCAAACCCGTGACTGACCAACTCGCCAAAGTCGGCATCGGCAACTCTGCAGAATCGATTAGCTCCAGCCTCAGCTCCTCTGCTACCGCGGTGTCCGAGAACGAAAAAACCGCAGCCCTACAGCAGGAGCTCAAAACCCTGACCGAGCGCGGCAAGGTTGCCGTTGAGGAGGCGCAAAAAGTGTTGGGCAAAGCAATTGAGGTTGATGAAACGTCAGACAAGGCAGCGCATGAAAAGGCGCTGGAGTATGGGAAGTATTTGTATTGTGTGCAGGTAGTGGAGGAGTGGGAACGCGTACAAAATAAGTGATCTATACTTTTGTAGGTGCTGTAGTCAAAGTTTTGTTCTTTTCAAGCATCAGTAGCAAATATAGTACGAACTCAACGGTGTAATCTCCCAAACGAAACAACTTATGTCCGAGCTCATGTTGAATAGTTGAAATGAGCTTCCCTTTATTGTCTGGCAGCAAAAGCAGCTCACTCAACCCAATTCTTTTGGTATCTGCCAAACCTAAGTAGCCAGCGTGAGCAGGAGCAACAAATACTTGATCTGGACTATACTCGCTGTCATCGAGCCAAAGCCTGGCATCCCTAAACTCGTACTCAAGTGCGTACTTCATATGCGATGAAGCAGTTTCTGGCAACGGCCCAACAAGTATCCCATAGATTGTTCTCAGCTGAGCTTCCGACAATGCCCCTTGGTCGGGACTAAGCTGTGAGACAACTTCTGCACACAGTGCAACTGTTCGTTGCAGTTGTCGCATAGTTATCTCTGAAACCGGAATCTCCTGCCGCTCGAGCCGTTGACCCAAATCGAGTGATGTCTCAAAAAACCATTGTAGTTTGGCGAACAAGTCTCTACTAATCATGACAACATCGTCTTTTGGCAAACCAGCAACAAGCGAGAGTGCTCGCTCTAGTTTGTGCACTTCACGTGCATAGCTGGGTTTGAGCGCCGGACTTGATACCGCCAGGTCTTGTTTTTTCTGAATCAATAGGTGTTGAACATACTCATCGCTGTGAACAACTCTATTTCCAAATCTGTGACGCTGTGCTTGCAACCACAGCGGCCGAGATAAAATCCCCTCAGCTTGCCAAAACGCTAAATCAAATACCTCATTCAGTTTCAATTCCAGCAAACTCGATTTATTCAACTGATGATTGTCCACATCGTCTTCTTGAAATTGCATTGCATACGCGTCAACCACTTTTTGATACAGACGACTATCCATTGATTCCGCTAACACAAATGCAATATAGCCACGCAACTTACTCTCATCAACAACATTTCGCTCACGTGTTTTCACTACCATTGGAACATCATATCCAACTAGGGTGTTTGCCTCTGTCGTAACTAACAGTCCATTCTCATAGATACAACCTGGCTCGTCCAGCAACACTTTAACAAGTCCCATAGGGATAACATTCTTTTCTGTTAGTTCGTCACGTAGGGCCCGAACATATCGAGCCATCCCTCCATATCCTGCTTGATCAGTGTTGCGCGGGTCGACAACTTGCAACCAATTTTGCCAAGTTGTCCTTTGTTGCTCAGTGGCTTCTAGTGGAAGTCTCAGAAAAGTGCCAGAAACAAATGTATCCTTTGGATCCGCTAGAGAGGCAGTTTGATTGAAAATTACTCTCTGACTTTTCACCTGCTGTCCTCCAGTAACAACGATCTCTTCCTCCGTGCCAACCTTGGCAGACCATCTGTAAGGTGTGTTTTCAAAGTTGGCAAGTGAAGTATAGATAAGTTCGATGCCGTTCCGAGCTGCCGCAGCGGCAATGAGCTTGCTGCCTTCACCGTATTTTCCAGAAAATATTGGATTCGTTTTACTGGTAAAGCCCATTGTGCCCAAACGATCTGGACTGTATCCATTCGCTGGGTCTGTTACACCGTATCCCGTGATTTCGTCATCTTCCAATATGTGATATTTGCGAATCCACTTTCGCTGTCCATCTCTGAGTACCTCAAACAACTCTTCGTGCTTTTGACCAGGCTTGAGTGCATCAAGATGATTTTGGTGTGCATCCTGAAACACTCTCACTGGCGAATCCCACTCCTGCACCCCATACTCCACTGGCAGGGGAGTTCTAACAACATCTGCGAGTCGCTTCATTGTCGGTTTTCCATTTGACTCTAGTGCAGAAATTTTCAGTTCATCCAAAAGCTCAACAGCTGCTTGATATGTAGCTTGATCGGCTATTGAAAAACAAAGCACTACACAACCTTCCAGTATTGCTATTTCGGAAGTACCAGAAGGGTTTGCTTTAAATTGATCATTAAAAAAATCCCATAACTGCCCCTTATGCTTAACGATTTTTCGGCGCTTATACTCAACCAACGAGTTATCAGGAATATCTAATTGCACCAACATTCTTTGTTTATCTAATGAATAGATTGGGTGTTCATCCCACTCACCTACTCTAGGTAAATCTGATAATTTTTTTTCAACAAAGTGAAGCTTGGGTTCTGAAATGGTGGCCTCTCGCTCAATGTACGCAACATGTTCTATTTCTTCTTGCGAATCACCTGTTTCTTCATTCACACGCTTCGCAGTTATTACCACCCGAGTTGCCAAGGTTTTCCACAAAAAGATCCGTGTTTTTGAATCAGGAATTTCCTTTACTGCGTCATGCATTTTTTCCAACTGTTCGGTTGAGATTAAATTCTCTCTAGACTTCAATACAAGCATCCAATACTGGAACAATCGTTCATGCCCAGTTTCCCGATCTCTTGTTCTTGCTATGAGTTCTTTGACTGTTTCAACCTGACGCACATGATCAAAATGTTCTGGAATCTCAAAGAGATCTGGAACTGAACTGCCAAACGAATTATCCAGCAATTTATTTACCTGTTCTTGGGACAAAGCCATTGCTTCAGTCGCATCAGCAATTTTTGTGTTTTTTTCTTCTAGAGCTAGTAGGTGCGCTACAATGTACATCTCCCAGTACATGTTGTTATGTACTGAGTAATCTTTCAGCATTGACCCAGCAGAAATGACTAATGTGTGTCTTAGTTGTTTTGCATCAAAATCATATGAAATCACACTTTGCTTTATCGGTTTGACAAATGAAATCTGATCAATCTTTTGTTCTAATGCTTGTCGCCGCTCACTCCCTAGCATCGTATCTATCCGTTGCCACGCGCCCTTAAGTATAACCTCGACTTTTTTGTACTCTTCTGTTTCTTCAGATAGCTCTTCACTCTCGGGAGCAATGAGAGAGGAAAGGTCTTCTACGGTGTACAAATGTACATTTCTTTGTTCTAAACACTTGTTCGCATAACGTGGGATTTCTTTAACGATCGATCCATCAACAGGGATTACTCTGATTCCTAATTTTGCCAACGCTTGTAGAGTTTTCAAATCATCAGCATAGTATCTGTTTAACAAAATTACCTTTTCACCCGTCTGCAAAGTAAAGAGTTTTGTAAGTGATGCGGCATACTGATCTGACTTATTGATAGTTACTCCAAAAGAAATCCCAACTCGCTCAATGGCTGAATCAAGTCTATTTGTCAATAATATGTCTCTAAAACATTGTGTGAGTAAAGCAACATCTGATGTCGCCGACCAATACTTATGAATCGTTTCAGCACATACGTTGCTAACCTCACTCCGGTCTCTACCACGAAGTATTGAAGAATCAACAAAATCATAAGAATACGCAGCTGAATAAGACCCATTTTTTATCGACCCATTTATCCTCAATCCTTGCACATAAACCTGACCCTCTCGTTGAGTAGAAATACCAAGTATTGGATTGTTTGGAATCGAGCTTACGACATACCTAAAATCAGTCGCACCGTAATCAAGCATGTTTTCATGCAAACCTCTTGTTGGAACCCTTGGATCAACAGCCTCCCTCATTTCGAGTTTGAATATCGGAGCCGTATGGCCAAACTTTATAACTACTCTCGAACCAGTCGACGCCATTTTGGGCATGCTCACTTGCAGCCCCCGCATCTGTACAGTTCCCTGCTCCTGTGTGGGACGAGCTTGCCATAAGACTCTTCTTTTCTCAGCAGCCCCACCTGACTCCGCATTCTCATTGTAATCATACAAAGAGCGCAGAATAATGCTTGCTCGGTTGCGCAACATGTGTAAGTTGCTCAGTTTACCACCTTCACCGAATTTGCCACGCAGATGCCGCTGACCGTATTTAGTACTCATGTAAAATGCAGTCAATTTGGGATCATACCCCATCCCCTCATCGATACAGGCAACTCCGTTTATGACCCACAGAAATGCTGGCAAATCTGTTCCTATAATACTTTGGCCTTCGGGAATAACTCCATATTTTTGATCATTGCATAACTCTTC
>CAZBMX010000067.1:0-5484 GCA_964493195.1 uncultured Pseudomonadales bacterium | reverse complement strand
GCAGACATCTGCTTGCAGCTTGTAAGCAAGTACTCAGCCTGAATCAGAGCGCGGTCAGTGGCGTACGCACCACATGCTGTCCAAGCTCTGCTGCTTTATCGGTGCTTGTCATTGCAACAACGTACTGCTTGGTCACGGCTGCCAATGCAGCTCCCAGCATACGCAAGTCCTGTCGAGTTGTGGCAAAGACCGCGTTCCGCAGTTCTTGCCTAATTGGAGTAGTTAGCCCAGTTACTTGTTGCACAAATGCAAGAAACCCCTGCGCATCGGGCAATCTATACTGATCAATGTCACCCAACGTGCTGATTTTAGCTTTTTCTAGTTCTGTGTCCGCAATCGGGGCTGTTTGTAAGTAGTTTTCCATTTTGGTAAATGCTTCGATTGTAGCCGTAACTTGTGGGTCTCTGTAGGATGTTGCGACTACTACACCAGAAATTGGTTCTATTCGCACGCTCGCTCCGTATGCCCCACCTTGCACCCGCACCGTGTTCCACAGATAGTCTGTCCTCAACAACTGAGCAGCAACCAAGACACTTCCAGAGAGGGTGGCGTTTGACATCGGTAAACGCATGGCCAATCCCGCAAAATTTACTGGAGAGGCAAAAGTTAAAGCTTCGACCCCGGGTTCGGGGAGTCTCGACCGCTCAACCTCGCACGCAGGTTGTTTGACAGCAAAATGCAAACGTCGTGCAAACGACTCAAGTTGCTCAAGAACAAGTGGTCGAAGAGCTGGATCTGCGGTCGCATTCCACAGCACCGGCTGAGAAAAAATTGAATGTGCAAGATCAGACAGCGACTGCTGGACCACCGGCCACTGCTGTTCTGCCCGCTGCGATAAACCTCTTAGGAAGTGCAACTGTGACACACCCGTCAACTGCTCTGCCACAGCTCCTGCAGCTGTCAAGTGACTTGCCAGTCGACTCGCAACCAATCGATGACCCTCATCCGACATATTCGCTTCAAACTGGGCTCGCTCTTCAGCGAGCAATTGTATAAATCTTTGCGCATTTTCCCAAGCAGTCTCAGTAATCAGGGAATGTACCAACGTGAACACTGCAGGTAATTGGTCAGGCAGTGCCTTTAGTCGTATCATTACATACTCTGCTGGGCTTTCACTGCCTACCTGCTGTCCAATGAATACTTGTGTACTCAAGCCGCCAGTTCGGCTATCAATGACTGTTTGCAGTTGGTCTTCCGGATAGGTTGCTGTTCCCAACTCCGTCAGCGCACTGGCGAAAATCCCAACCAAAGGAAGCTGCTCTGTACTCAGATGGCGAATCGGCCAAGCCAGATCAATGTATACAATACCATTGGTCTGTAACTCGTGGAGGTAGCCCATACTTGATTGCAGCCGTACTGCATCGCTCGGAACAACTTGACTTTTTTTTGGTAAATCGGTCAATCGCAGCCTCGGTAACGTTTTGAGCGCTTCAGTCGTGTCTGGAGTGCGTTGGTCTGCCTGGAGTTTTTCGGCTGTCTGCCGCAATGCATTTTCTTCGTCCTTGCTCAACGCTGCCGCGAACTGTTTAAGTTGCAGTTGTTCTGCTCGGGCTTGCTGTGTGATTAACTCGGGATCTGGAACCAATACCAACTCCACAGAGTGATTATTGTGAAGAAACAGCTCCACAAGTAGCTTCTGCAAGTATGCTGGTTCGTTGACGATTTGATCCTTTACCGCTTGCAATGGCTGTTCAAACGGAAGTAGCGATATTGGATCCGCCCCATACAGCCACCCGCGCAACACCCGTAAACCCAAACTTAAGCCTTGAGGAAAGCTCCCGCTGTTGTTTTCACGCAAGCTGAACTCAATGGTGGTCAGCGCGGCTTGGATGGCATCGTTTGAAAACCCTTCTGCAGCAAGATGCTGAAGCGTTTTTGAAATTATGCTAAAAACCTGCTCTGCATTTGCTTCATGTAGTCCGCGCAGTCCGACAGAAAATGTTTTTTGGCGCAAATCAAACTCAATACCTCCCCCAGCTAAGTCATCGCCCAATCCCGAATCAATCAGCGCTTTGCGTAACGGTGCGGTTGATGTGCCAATGAGCAAATACTCCAATAAGGAAAGTTCAATTTGAGTTTTCACAGCAAGTGCATCCGTTAACACCCACGTGCGCGTTGCGAACACTTGTTTGGAGTCGGCCGAAGTTGCAGGGTAGACCCCAAACTTTCGCAAGATTTTCTTGCGCCGCGGCACAACGGGGATAGATGGTGGTTTGCGCGCTGGTGTTTCGGCAAACTCATCTAGATACGCTGCCAATGCCGCAAGTCGTCTATCTTCTGGATCATTGCCAGACATCCAAATCAACGCGCGCGACGGATGGTAGTTATCAAGATGAAACTGGCAAAACTGTTGATAGGTAAGTGTGACGATCTTTTCCGGTACACCACCAGAATCCCAGCTGTATGGAGTATGTGGAAAAAGCGCTTCCTGCGCAACCTGCCAAACATGTCGATCAGGAGAAAGACCAGCCCCTTTCATCTCATTAAATACAACTCCCTTGTACTCCCAACCTGTCTCACTCGGCTCATAGTGCCAACCTTCCTGCTGGAAAGTCTGCTCGGTTAAATTGGGAAAAAATACTGCATCCAAGTAGACATCAATCAAGTTGTAGAAATCCTCTTCGTTCTGACTTGCAAGCGGATATACGGTTTTATCTGGGTAGGTGAAAGCATTCAGAAAACTGCAAACAGAACTTTTCATCAGTTCCACAAACGGCTCTTTCACTGGAAATTTTCGTGAGCCGTTCAGGACTGAATGCTCCAAAATATGCGCAACACCAGTATTGTCAGTCGGCAGTGTTGGAAAAGAAATGGCAAACGATTTGTTATTGTCGTCGTTTTGCAATGACAATAACTGTGCGCCTGTTTTTTCATGACACCAAAGTGAGGCTGTTGCCTTGAGTTCGGAAATCACCTGTATTGTTTTGAGAGTAAAACCAAATTTTTTCACAACAGACATAGGGGGATTATACTGTATTTTGAGGAATTGCCTGCGGTGATTTGGCCAGCTTCAGTGCACCATATACTGGAGGTTGTTCGGGATGTTTGACATGCATTCCTGGAAACTCCTGCTGCAATGACTTAACCACTTCTAGTTGTATTGACTGCACCCCCATAACTGCTCCTGCAAGCACACAATCGAAATCCCTGCTGGCAAAGCCGAGTTTGCGAGCTACTGTAGCAGCTTGGTTTACCAATTCTTCAACTGCATGCTGAAAAATGACCTTTGCCCGTACATCATTCTGCTCAAAAGCAGTGGAACATACAGCCGATAATTCAGCGATTTCATGCTTATCAAGCGGGGGAGAGTACACCGCATCCTTGAGATCTGCGATGGACTTAATTTGGAAGTGCTGGCACACCAGTTGCTCTAACATACTCTTTTCACATCGTCCATCAAAGCTTTTCACGGCTTCTCGTAACACTTGCCGACCAATGTAGTAACCAGAGCCTTGGTCAGTCAGTAGATAATCCATGCCACTAGTTCGCGCAGTCTGTCCTGATTCATTCTGACCATAACAGATTGTGCCTGTTCCAGAAATAAGCACCATTCTGTTTGGAGATTCTGTTCCGTTGACCAATGCAATAACGCTATCGTTCACCAGTACTAGTTCTTGGATGCGAAGCGGCGATAATGAGGATTTAAAAACTGCGTATGCTCGATCATGTTCCTTTTGCGTATCCATGCCCGCAAGTCCCATCACAAAACGGAGAAACTGCTTATCTGCTGGTAAACTTTCCGTTGCCTGTCTTATTGCTTCCAAAAGATTAAAACTCGCAGCGCCAACACTTGTTACCGTTAGATTGGTTGGACCAGATGTGCCGGTTCCTACAACCTGCCCCTGCTCATCGGCACATAGGACGTCAGTTTTGGTACCACCACCATCAACAGCAAGTAGGTAATTCATTCACACATCTTGTCACTAAGCTAGAATTGAGTCAAGAGCACGGCTACAACTCCGGAATTGCCGTCACCGGCATGTCTTTAACTTCAAAATCTTTTTTGCGCTGCAGATAAAGTAGTACTGTTTCAATATAGACCGCATGACTCCACACGAGTGGCGTGGCGGAAAGCGACTCTCCTGAATATGGATCGAGTTGCTCAGCCAACACGCCCGAAGGATACATATGCTGTGCGACCCAGTCAAAGATATGTTCAGCATACTGCAAGTTTTCTATACTGACTTCCGGCAATCTCAAGCGACGCTGTGCTTCCCACAACGTTGTAATAAACCAGGGATTCGACAAGTCAGTTGCCTTAAAGTAGTTATCTCGCTCGTACCGAATGTAACCGCCAACCTGTGTCGGATTTTTTAGTCGGCGCTCAACTTGCTGCAGCGTTTTTTGGAACAGTGGGTCAGTTTGCTCAAACATACCGAAGTACCACATGCCAAACAGGGAACTGGCATCAACAGTTTCATCTTGCAGTACCGTACTTTTATCGACGGTTGCGAACCGAACAAATGAGTCCATTTTCTGATTGAACAGGTGCTTAATTGCAGCTGCCTTGATTGCATCGGCTGCTGCTTTGTATTCACGCATATGGTTGCGTTTATCAAGCAGCTCAGAGAAATGTGCCGCTGCCATCAATCCACCATACACAGCTGCGCAAGTATATGTAGAAACACCGATTTTCTCCTCCCATAAGTCGTATGAGGGCAGGGGTAAACCGGTCTCAGCGTCGCGGAAGTTGACTAAAAACCTAGCGATTTTTTCAATGAATGGTTTGTACAGCTCTTCAACGAACTCCAGATCCTTTGATACTTGGTAGTGATTCCACAACGCAAACAAGACCGCCGCGCTCTCGTCTTCCTGAATTGGCAACTGCAGAATTTTGTCCTTTAACCACTCGCTTTGGGATGTCGTTGAGTGCCATGTTGAACCCAAGCTTTTATCAGACCGGAACCGATGATGTAGGTAACCATCAGGATGCAACACATCCTGGCAAAACTTGAAAAACGGCTTGGTCACGTTGGTGAAACCCGCCTTGTCCAGCGTGCTCACAATGAACGCAGCATCCCGCGGCCACATGTACGCGTAGTCATCTTTGCCATACTCAATCATTTCACTGTCAGCTGAAGCAATGATGCTGCCGCGATTATCGGTGTGGCAACGCAGTACGAACAAAGAGGTATCGAATAGCTTCTTTTGCACAGGTGGCAATGAGTCAGTTGCAATATTGCGTGTGTTAAGCCAAGCATTCCAGTATGACTCTGTTGAGTGAATCATGGATCCAGGTGTTTTGCGCATCACTAGATCGTTAAGTTCATACGCTTCATCCAGCGATTTGCCTGCACAAATCCAATAAAATATTCTAGTTTTTTCGCCTTTTTCGCATGAAGCACAAAATCGGACGACAGAGTCTACTGACCCATGCTCAACCGCATTTTTCCCCAGAACACCATCTTCCGCATCACGATACACACCTTCTTTGCCTTCATCTTGGGATGCGCCTATCGCACAGTCATCACTAGAGCTCCCAGT
>CAZBMX010000066.1:0-5526 GCA_964493195.1 uncultured Pseudomonadales bacterium | reverse complement strand
GATTTGAAGTGTTCGACCAAGAAATCATTAACAGTCATCCCGATTGCAGTTGGAACAAACTTTTTGTCATCGCGCTCGATATAACCGCGCTCCTCTATGACTGAGATTATGGAGGCATATGTGCTCGGGCGGCCAATGCCGCGCTTTTCTAGTTCTTTTACTAGCGACGCATCATTGTATCTAGGAGGTGGTTGAGTAAACTTCTGCTGAGTGCTAACTGCCTGAGGAAAGAGTTCCTGTCCCTCGATCAATGCGGGCAACATTACATCCTCACCACCCGGGAATAATTTCATCCAGCCATCGAACTCTAATATTGAGCCAGCCGTGCGCACTAGCCCATGCTTTGGGTGTTTTGTACCAGCTTTGGCCGTGAACTTGGTCAAAACCGTAGTCTGTGCGTAAATAGCCTCAGTCATCTGGGATGCAAGAAATCGGCGGTAAATAAGATCATAGAGCTGCACATGACGACTGGTAAACCTTGGGTGCTTTGCCAATACAACTTCTTTAGTCACACTTAAATCAGTCACCCGAACAGCTTCGTGCGCCTCTTGCGCGTTCTTGCTGGCTTTAGCAAAGTACCTGGGTTGTTCTGGCAGGTATTTTGCTCCAAACTCACTGGCTATAAATCCTCGAGCCATCTCAAGTGATCCTTGTGATAGCGCTACGGAGTCAGTTCTGTGATACGTAATTAACCCTTCCTCATAGAGTTGTTGGGCCACACTCATGGTTTGCTTAGCGCTCATACCAAAAGTATTCGCTGCCTTTTGTTGAAGTGTTGAAGTTGTGAACGGCGCTAAGCTTGCCCGACGACGCTGTTTTTGCTCAAGTGAGGCAACCGCATATGTCGCATGCTCCAAAACCTGTTGCAAACCGTCCACCGCTGCCGCTGATGTCGGTTCGTACTTTTTGTTCTCGAGTTCAACAACTCGACTGCTGAATGTGCCTTCAGGTGGTTGTTTTAACCATTCCGCTGCTTCTACTTTAACCGTACCCGCTGTTTGACCAAGCAGTACGTCAACTTCCCAATATTCTTCTGGCTTAAATGCCTCTATCTCACGCTCACGCTCAACTATCATTCGGAGTGCGACTGACTGTACCCGACCAGCAGATAGTCCGCGTCGAATTTTTTTCCAAAGAACAGGTGAAACCGTGTAGCCGACCAAGCGATCAACTACCCGACGAGCTTGTTGCGCATCCACTAGATGGGTGTTGATTCTACTTGGGTGGTCAATGGCATGCTGCACTGCCGACTTGGTAATCTCGTGAAATGTCGCACGATGAAACTCCAATTTTGTATTTTTCTTTTTACCGTCGACAAGAACATGCCGAATGTGCCAAGCAATTGCTTCACCTTCTCGATCAGGGTCAGTTGCCAAATACACAGCATCTGCCTGTGCCGCTAGTTTTTGTAACTGGGCAATAATTTTCTGCTTACCCTCCGACACCTCGTACGTTGGCTCAAAGTCCTTATCAACATCAACGCCCAGTGATTTTTTTGGCAGATCACGAACATGTCCTACCGATGCTTCAACTTTGTAATCTTTACCAAGGTAAGTGCTCAATTTTCTGGCTTTAGTTGGAGACTCAACAATCACTAAGTTCATAAAATGCTATCTTTCGCGCACAGTACGCGCGTTTCATATGCTATTACACCCTATACCACTCGGCACCTCGTCGCATAATCCTACCAGCTAACTCCAAACTACTCAACTCAAAGCTCAATTGTACAACAGTTTGCTGGAGTGTCAGACAGAGTTGGTCCATATTCAGGGGACCCGATTGTAGCAACTGCTCAATTGGGTGCAACGATTCGGTAGGATCAGTCCTGCTGTCGATCAGACCAAGCTCCTCGAGAATATCTGTTGCACTTGTCACTAATGTGGCACCCTGATTAATACATACTTTCGTCCCCATACTAAGAGGACTGTCAAAAGGACCGGGCACCGCCCCAACGGGTATGCCCAGTTCTGCAGCTACCGAGACAGTGCGCTGCGTCCCACTTCGTGCTGCGGCCTCAGGAACAAGAACGGCGTCTGATAATGCAGCCACCAAACGATTGCGTTCTAAAAATGTTCCTCTGTTCGGTGGCATACCTGGTGAATATTCACTCAGTAAGGTGCCACCAGCTGCCAAGATAGCTTGTCCTAACACAGCCATACTCCGGGGAAACCAAAACCCTAAGCCGTAACCCAAAACCGCCACAGTCGGAACACCTGCTAAAAGTGCGGCCCGGTGCGCTGCAGCATCGATGCCATACATTAAGCCAGAAACAATAGCACGGACTCCTCCCGCACAGCTATCTGCAACAAGTACTTTGGTGGCACGAAGACCGTATGGTGTACACCTTCGAGCACCTACAACAGCAAGCACGGGTTTTGGTGCAATCGGCCACACTCCTTGGATGTACATGATGAGAGGCGGCTGGGCTAACTGTTCGAAACGCGGTGGGTACTCTGCTTCTCCGCGTGTGATGACCCGAATGTTTTGTTTGGCAAGCCAATCATAAAATGAGTAAATTGTATGAACATTTATGACTTTATGTATTGATTTTATCTGTTTTTTTGTACAGAATGAAAATGCATCTACTACACTATCATCAACCCAAAGATCATTGGGTTTTATTCGGAGATCCTGCAGGTGGTAGATAATCCTCAAAACTGTCTGCGGTCCCACTCCAACAGCTTGATGCAGCAGTACTGCCAACTGCTTGTATGCTGCTGAAATGCATTGTGCGTCCATGCTGGTAGTGTACCCACGCAAACTTACACAAACTGTAGCGTTTTACCAATACGAGTTAGAGCCATTTCAACACCTCACTCACCCTCACCAATTTGATCCAGAGCTCTTGGCGGAGCATCAACCGCCCCTTGAATCCAGTCAATGATGGCCTTTGCAACTGGTGCGGCATCGCGAGAACCTTCTTTGTATGGCTGGGTTTCATCACTTTCCACCAACACGGTAATGCCAATGTTTTTGGGGAAGCCCGTATATTGCTGTAACCAGACCGACCGCAATTCCGACCACGATTTCCCACTATTCGGGGTAACGGGCTGTGCAGAACGAGTTGCTTCAGGAGCACTTATCGCAACTTGAGCAGATTCACTAGCTGATAAAACCTCTGGCAAAACTAGAGTTGCAACAAACCATCCATGGGTTGGTCGATATCCTCGACTATCTGCGGCACCGAACTCTGCGGTGCCCGTTTTGCACGCTACAGCGCCTCGCTTGAGTTGGTCAAAAGCACCTAAACTTGGCTGCAATCTCGCCTGATTGAATTGAAAAAAGGGAAACGCGGTTCCACCGGGACTGCATGCTGCAATCATGCCACCAAGTACAAGTTCTAAGTGTTCTTTTTTCACCCCTGTTTCGCTACAACGAGCCGCTATTGATCCAGACCGAGCATCGCTGGACAAAAAATGTGGCGGGCAAAGTTTACCAGAATTACCCATCAGTTGCGTTAGTTGCGCAATCTGTATGGGCGTAACTAGAACATCACCTTGTCCGATTCCAAAGTGATATGTATTTCCCAAAAACCACTGCTCTCCTATTGTTTGCTCTTTCCAAACTGGATCCGGCACCGTTCCTACAGCTTCACCACTAAGCTCAATACCCGTCGCTCTACCAAATCCGAAGAGTCGAGCAAACTCTGCCAACGTGGTAGGTCCTATCCATTCCGCAACCTTATAGAAGTAAATATCGTTGCTGCGTGAAAGCGCACGCTGGAGAGTAAGCGCACCTTCTGTTCGGCCGTATTGGGTAAAGTACCAATTTGCGTACTCATACTCGCCAACCTTGAGTGTACCTGCATCCGTCACCGAAGTCGTGGCATCAATCGATCCTTTCTCCAAACCTGCCAGTGCTGTCACAAGCTTGAAGACTGATCCTGGAGGGTATGCCCCCGTTACCGCTCGATTGAAGAAAAGCTTCTGTGGGTGGGTAAAGTATGACTGCACTGTTGTCTTGCGGCGTGCTTCCGCTGCTGACTCGACCGCTCGCTCAGACATAACATTTGCAGAATACGTGGGGCGACTCACTAAGCTGAGTACCTCACCCGTCATCACGTCAGTAATCACCACTACTCCACGCTGATCTCCCAATGCCTGATATGCGACTTCGGAAATATATGGATCAATAGTTGTTTGAACATCTTTTCCTGGTGTGCCAGCAATCTTCTGTAAAATCCGTTGGGGTTCACCAAGTGCATTTACCTCATACAATATCTCTTCAGGTATACCTTGCAGATGATTGTCAAACGCACGCTCCAACCCTGTTTTTCCAACCACATCTGTTGTCCGCAGCGACCGATTAGCCAACAATTCGTCTGCTGTTGGCGCACCTACATACCCCAACACATGTGATAATGACTCCGGGTAAGCATAGCGTCGATCAAGTTCGTAGCTGATTGTGGCTGCCTGGGTAGCAAGCAACGGAAGGACAGTGTGCTCACCTAGCAACTCCGGCGGTGCTGCACTACCAGATATGTCGGCGCGGATATATTTGGGGACGTTGCTCACCAACTGTTTTCCATACCGATCAAAAAAAACACCGCGCTCCTTAGGCAATACCCTGGATGCATACCGATTTGCATCAGCCAGCTGACGGAATTGGCTAAACCGAACGCCTTGCAAATCAACTACTCTTGCCGAGAGTACGGCAAATCCAACCACACAAATCAGCACCAGCTGCCAGACTCGAACTTGGTTTTGTTGTTGAGCTCTCTGTGTCTGCATCTCAAGTTACCTAAACACCATCATGCGTTCCCGATCAACTGAAGTTGCGCGAAGTTTGCGTCGATATGAATAGCCCCACATACTTCCAATGCACAGTACTGCAATTGTGTACAAGCCGAGCGACCAAGAAAAGGTAACTTGCGCGAGTAATGCGAATCCGATTAAAATGCCAGCAATACAGAGCGCCTGGAGTAACATGCTTGCTGTGGCAGGCACGTAGTGCGCAACCAGTGGTTGAACCAACAGAACAGCCAAAAGAAAAAATCCAGCTATGCTGACAGAAATGGCAAATGAGATGGCTAAGATAACTGTTGCAGTGAGCAGAAACACTATTTGTTCAGGTTTACCCAGCAACTGGAGGATACTCGGTAAGAGTAAAAAGAAAAGAACAGGCAAACCTATCGCCCGTTCAACAGGAAGTAAAATCACGCTCATGAGTGCAAACATACACAGCAATATGACTCTGCCAACTACCATACTTCCACCAGTGATACTTCGTACAAACTAACTGGTTGATCAAGCACTCCGCTGAGCGTAGGAGCAGATGGGCGTGTGTCAACCACTCGAACCGTCCCAATGAGTAATCCAGCCTGCACTCCCTCCTGACCAGCGGTTACAACTCGATCTCCCTGCGCCAGCACTCCATCGCGAGATACATTCTTAAGGAGAATTTGTTTGCCGTCACCATACACTAAGCCTGCAGCACCTCGCTCAGTTTTGACTAAAAGAGGGTTCTCCATAGTGGTCTGATGCAATGGAACTATCTGTGACTGATGTGCGGTCTGATGACGAATAA
>CAZBMX010000065.1:0-5528 GCA_964493195.1 uncultured Pseudomonadales bacterium | reverse complement strand
ATCAAGGCCGCACTGTTATTTTTGTCAGTCACAACATGAGCACCATCGCCGCAACCTGCAAACGAGCCATACTGCTGGAGAAAGGATCTGTGTTGGCCGATGGTAAAACCGATACCATCGTACAAAAGTACCTCACGCAAACGCAGGGAGGCAAACACAAATCAGACAGTCAAATTCACATTAACTCCATTACGCTCGCTACAAAAACCAAAAAGAAAACTCAATTCGTAGTAAGTGGAGAACAAACAGAGTTTGAAATTCAGTACCAAACAGATGCTCCAATTCAAAAACCCCACTTCATTCTGACCATCAATCATCAAAGTCATCCATTAATTTCTGCCAACATGTTGGTGGATCAGTCAGGACCGGAACAACTTAACGGAACAGGGGCTGTTCGCTGCACATTTGAGTCACTTCCCTTACTCCCAGGTATATATGAAGTTGGGATCCGGGTTGTTGGGAAAAATCGTCTCGAGGCACTATTTCTAACCAGCAACTTCTGCTCATTTAGTATACTGCCAAAAGAAACGGTGCAACGAAAAAATCAAACCAGTGCCTCAGGATTACTGCACTCTGGGCCCGTAGTGATACCATATCGCTGGACATACTAGGTGATTCTTTTCTATGAATAAGCGGGTGCAACCTAAAATTATCTTCACATTCTGTACAGACTGGTTTTGGCTCGATGTTGCCAAAGCGCTGAACGAGCATAGTGTTGAAATTACTCATTTGGTCAGCAGACCACCTGAAGTTCAAGCTGCCGCAAAAATTGATTTGCCCAACACAATCATCATTAATCAAGATACCGTCGAGTTCCCATCGCTACTGTTTGCACAAAACCGCAATAATCCCGTGCTACTTGACTCTGCATTGATTGAGTCAATGGCGAGCTGCGAGCTGGAGTTCCTTAATATCACTGATCGACTAGCATTTTTTCCTATATCGGTTCGAGCGCGAAAAAAAATCTTTTACCATCTCATTCGGTATTGGCTGCGTATTCTCACAGAGCACAAGCCTGACTACATTGTATTCACTGATACGCCACATGTCGGCTTCGACACTGTCCTATTTCATCTTGCCCAGGTTCGGGGAATTCCTACGTTGTCAGTAGCCAAACCACACATCCGAGATCGTATGTTGCTCATTAATGAGTATCACCAGCATTTACCAAAGGTGCCGGCCAACGCTTTTCCGGGCAAAACACTGACTCAACTACGCGCTACTATTGGCAAGCCGCTGATCGATGATGTGTTTGCACAAAACACTTGGCTGAAAAAACTTGACCAAGCGTATAAAACAGCATTGGCTACACCGGTGACAAAAAAGCAGTATGCTCGATTCATGCGTGCTGTTCGCTCGCCTGGTTCGATATTTCCCTATGTGCGGTCATTATTTTCTCCTTCAAGGTATGGTGGTTTTAACTATAATGACGGCCAAATTCAGTTGGTTGAAAAACTATGCAGCCTGCTACATCGCTATGAAAATCACCGGCTATTGCGCTACTACGAATCGCGCACCGTTCCACTAGAAACAATTACTCAGCCATACATTTACTATCCACTTCACTTTCAGCCAGAACGATCAACCACTCCTGAGGGAGGTGTCTATGCAGACCAGTTGCTCGTGATCGAGAACCTTTCAGCCGGCATGCCGGAAGGGTGGCTAATAGTCATTAAAGAACACCCGCGACAGTTCGGTAAGTTCGATTTCCAAAAACATGGGTATCGAAGCATCGATTTTTACAACACACTCAGAGAGAACCCCAGAGTGGTGTTCGTGCCGATCAAGACTGCGCAAGAAACTCTGATCGAGCGTGCAGAAATGACTGCAACCGTAACAGGCACGGGTGGTTGGGAAAGTTTACGAGCACAAAAGGCAGCGCTGGTTTTCGGGATCACTTGGTATGATGCTTGCCAGAGTTGTTACCGCGTGCGGTCAGCACGTGAATGCGCGCGCGCAATTCAGACTGCAAAAAAGAAATCTCCAGAGCAAGTGACGCTTGAACTGCACCAGTTCCTGGCGTACTATAGGGAACGGTTCATTATTGGCTCAAACTCTCGATTATACGCGCTTGACTCTCCCAAAAAGTATTCAACATTGGTACAGTCAATGGCAAAGAACATGATAACAGAAATACAAAAGGCGCTATGAATATTCATTCTACTGCAGACGTTGACGCATACATAGCAGCTCACGAACTCGAAAAAGTGGTAGATTTTTCCATTAACAATACCTATCAACCCAAGCCATCTGACACAATCAGTGGATCACTTACGATACCATTTCCACCAGAAAAAAAAGATTTGGTCAGACTACACTCACTCATCAGAACTCGCAAACCATTCACCGTGTTAGAGTTCGGTGTTGGCTATTCAACTGCAATCATAGCTGACGCGCTCTACAAAAATAAACTGGAGTGGGAGGCAAAACCGAGCCGTCCATCCATAAGAAACCGATTTATGTTTAATCTTTTTTCGGTTGATTCATCAAAGAAGTGGATTCAACACACCAAAAAACAATTGCCTAAGCATTTACAACAATTAGTCACTTTTCATTATAGTAAGGTCACCATCGGCACATACCGCGATCAGCTCTGCCACTATTACGACACTTTACCAAACATTGTTCCCGACTTTATATATCTGGACGCACCTGATGCGAAAGACGTTGCAGGCTCATACCACGGCCTGAGCTTTGCCTGCGACGAGCGAACAGTGCTCGCAGGCGACATATTACTCATGGAATCAACATTTGTTCCCGGAGCATTTATATTGATCGACGGCAGAACCAACAACGCGCGCTTCTTGGCCCGCAATTTGCAAAGAAAATATAAAGTTGTGTGGGACAGAGAAAGTGATATCACTACGCTTGAACTCGATGAGGATAGACTTGGCCCACACAATGTATGGGAAAATGATTTCTTTTAGGAAGCCTGTAATTCCATCTCATGAGTGTCATGCGACAGGGTAGAGTATCGGGCAAAACCCTTTTTGGGGTCTCCGTCAAAAATAAGCTTGCCTGCATCAAGCAACAGGACTCGATCACAGAACTCCTGCACCTGATCCTCCGCATGACTCACAAAAATGATGGTTTTGTCACCTTGCTTTTTTAAGTCCTCCAAATGATTTAGACATTTCCGCTGGAATGACGCGTCACCGACAGCAAGCACCTCATCAATTAAGAGAATGGGTGCGGGCATGTGCACCGCAACCGAAAATCCCAAGCGCATAAGCATGCCACTCGAATACCGTTTAATGGGCACCCGGATGAACTCACCCAGCTCACTAAACGAAATAATTTCCGTTACTCGCTCCTCAATTTGGCGCTTGGACATACCAAGGATAGCACCGTTTAAAAATATATTTTCAAAACCGCTCAGCTCATGATGAAAACCAGCTCCCAGCTCGATTAGTGGCGCCACTCCTCCGACTGTTTTCACCGTCCCAGCTGTAGGATAGGTCACACCTGCAATGAGTTTCAGAATTGTGGACTTGCCCGCGCCATTTTTTCCAACTACTCCCACTGTTTCACCAACCCTGATTGAAAATGAAACATTAGACAATACGGTATGCTTCTTTGCCCATGATTGTCCTCGAAGCAAACTCGGAATCATTTCCTTTGCTGTTTTATCGGTTTGCAGCGGGAAGTGTTTGGTAACAGAGGTAAAAACGATTGAGTGTGGTTTTGTTTCAGTCATATACAGTTGAGTGCTATGCAATGTCAGCAAACACCCTTTCTGCTTTTTTAAAGACAATAAATGAACAAATGAACAACAGCACAGAGCTGACTGCGGCCCAAATAATAATTGATATCTCAAAGGGGTACCCAAATAGCGCTGAACGATACCCTTCAATAATGCCGACCATTGGGTTGAGTTTGTATACCCAAACAAATCGCTCCGGCACCATCGAGACCGGATATACAATCGGCGTCATATACATCCAGAGCATTAAAATTAAGTTTGCTAAGTACTGTATGTCTCGGTAAAACAAGTTGGCTGCAGCAAGTAAAAGTGAGAGTCCGGTGGTAAGCACGATCTGTACTCCAAGTATGGGTATGAAATATAGGCTCGTCCAAGCCAAACGAACATCAAAGAAGACAACGAAAATTAAAAACACGACCGCCGAGAACAGGAAATCAACTATCTTTGACAACACAATTGAGTAAGGAATAACTTCGCGAGGAAATACAATCTTTTTTAACAATGAGGCATTCACTACCAAACTTTGAGTTGCAGTCGTAATAGAGTTTTGAAAAAGCGTCCAGGGGAGTAATGCTGCGAACAAAAAGATGGTATACGGAATATCATTAGTGGGAAATCGGAACACCATTGAAAATACGAACGTATAGACAACTAACTGCGCGAGGGGATTGATCAGCACCCACGAGTAACCTATGACTGATTGCTTGTATCTGGCTTTAATCTCTCGCTGAGTCAGCTGATACAACAGATACTTGTAGCTTCGAAACGGCAGCAGTAGAGTACGCAACATGGTATATAGTATACATGTAATTGCCCATGAACAAAGCGAAGGAATCAATAGAGTATGTTATCAGTGGTGATTGTTACCAAAAATGAAGCTGACATGATTGCCGGATGTCTGCGCAGTGTCGAATGGGCAGATGAGATTATCGTGGTGGATGCTGAAAGCACCGACAAAACAGTAGCTATTGCAAGAAAATTTACCAAGCACGTGTTCGTCAAAAAATGGCAAGGGTTCGCTCGGCAAAAAAACTTCGCCATCGGCAAAGCGACGAAAGACTGGGTGCTCGTGCTCGATGCTGATGAGCGAGTATCTGGAGCACTACGTCAGGAAATAACCACACGACTTGCACAACAACCGTCTGAACATGTGTTTGATATGCCGCTGATTAATTATTTTTTGGGCAAACGGATGTCTCATGGGGGCTGGCAACACGATCGAGTTACACGCCTTTTTAAGCGAGGGAGTACTAAGTATACTGACCAGCAAATTCACGAGTACTTGCAGTTTTCAGGTTCGCCCGGACATCTTGCTTCACCTATTTATCACTTTTCACACCGCGACATTGGGTCTAACTTACTCAAAACTAAGCACTACGCTGAGCTGGAGGCACACTATCATTTTATTCGAAACTCCCCAACCGTAACACGATGGACCCTGCTGAAAGGCATACTGCAGCACTTCTGGGTCAGGTACATTACGCATGAAGGATACAAGGATGGCATGGAAGGATTCGTTGAGGCTGTCTACCAAGCGTTCTCCTACGTGTTCATCATTCAATCCATGCTGTGGGAGTTGCAGCGAGGCAAAACATCGAAACAGCTGTACGCAAATCTCGATTCTAAACTCAAGCAAAATAAGTTCACGCTTGATGTCTGATCACAAGCCAACTAAAATAAATAAATCCAAGTACATTCAGGGCTAAGAGGCCAGCGAAAAAACCTTTGGGCAAATCCCAGTAATGTAGCGGCCGCAGCCACCAAAAATCGAAACTGGTTTCATACACTCCTGAGTGCATGTGCCAAATGGTCCATGAATCTTGTT
>CAZBMX010000064.1:1528-5538 GCA_964493195.1 uncultured Pseudomonadales bacterium | reverse complement strand
CTGAATATTTGGCCATTTGTGCAGATGCAGGTTTCGTTATCACAACTGGTACTTTAAGTGGTTCATGTAACTGAGTCAGTATTTTTGCTACAGCTTCTGATTCCGCACCAATGACAACCCTGTCGGGATGCAGAGTATCCTCCACTGCAGAGCCTTCGCGCAAAAACTCAGGTAGTGAAGCTACGGAGAACGTTTTATTTGTAATCCGGGCAATAGCTTCTGAGACCGCAGAAAGTGTTCCTGGTGGCACTGTAGACTTGACTGCTACAACTGTATGTTCCTTGAGATGGTTGGCTGCGGAGGTGGCCGCTGCCAAAACAAATGTGAGATCAGCTCCACCATCTGGCGCTGACGGAGTACCAACGGCAAGAATGACTATATCAGACCCAGGAATTGCTTCTGCGTAATCGGTCGTAAATGACAAGTTTCCAGATTTTTGTTGCTCGGTGAGCAGCTCATGCAGACCAGGCTCGTAAAAAGGTATTGTGCTTTGTCGCAAAGCATCAATTTTTTTTTCATCAATATCGAGTCCATAAACCCGGTTGCCGAACGAAGCGTAGACAGCGGCTGAAACTACGCCGACAAAGCCAGTACCAATAACTGTAATCTGCATATCTTCCTTTATGGTATCACTGGGCAGAGATTGTGTCCAAGGGTTTAGCGCTGTTTACCGTATTCCACTTAACTGCCTGGCGTACGTACTCCATCAGGGCGCGGGTGTCACTATACCGATCTTTACTTCCCATGACTACAACCACAATTGATTGATTTTGAAACTCAAATTGAGTTATCAGAACTTCACCGGCTTCTTCGGTCGTACCAGTTTTGATGCCGATAACCATTGGGTCTACCCCCAACAGCTTATGTGTTGAAACCAAGTCGTGGGCAATTGAACCCGTGGTATCAGTCACAGTTTCCTTAGTTGTGCCAACTATGTTTCGCAGTACTGGATCACGCATTACCTCTCTGGCCAAAAGCGCAAGATCTCTTGCCGTCGAAAAATGCTCTGGTGCATCATAGCCGATTGGGTTTTTAAAACTAGTTTGGTCTAAATGGTACAGTTTGGCTAGCAAATTCATATCTGAGATAAAACCATCTATGCCTGCAGGATGTCCGCTAGCCAGTGTGATGGCTGCATCGTTGCCAGAATGCATTAGCGTTCCTTTTAGCAGTGCTAGTACAGATAATCGCTCATCTGGGACTAGCCCCATGCGGGTGCCATCTAGCGCACTGACGATGTTGGGAACTGCCAGCGCCATGTCTAACCGAAATATTGACCTGGCAACCATGGCAGTCATAAGTTTTGTTGTTGAAGCTGGAGAAAGTCGTTGCTGGGAGTTTTTATCAAACACTGTTACTGCAGATTGCTCGTCTATGACTATTGCGGAAGTTGCAGTTAGTTCTGGTTGCGCAATAGTAGTATCAGTAACAGGAATCGTTATTTCTGGTTTTTGTAACAGTAAAACTGCTCCCGGCTCTTGTAATGCAGTAATTGGTTGACCTAAACCAGTAAGTAGTATTGCGCCACATACCAATGAAAGACTTAAATATTGATCAAAGCGAGGTTGCACACATGAAATTGTACTAGTTCTAAAGATATTTGCCTATCTAGAGGTTTGGGTTAAAACAAAAAAACAAGTTACCATCAGTTATACATTGAGCTGCTATACTAGACGCAAAAGCATAGTAATTGTATGAACATTGACGAAAGATCTACTATTTTTCCACTACGTTATTTCCAGAAACTTGTCCCCGGAAACTACTTGAAAAGTATGGATAATTTACCTCCCGATGAGTGTGTTAGAAGAATTGAACTAGAAAAGTATCTTCCAGTTTACTCAATTATTCGAGGAACTCCAACACTGTTAGAAAAATATAATCATTTAGATACACAACAACTGCAGGAACTTCTTTACTCAGTAATGATGGCCCAGGTTCCTCTTGAGTACTGGCAAAATAACCTTTCTGTTAGAAGATTCATAATAAGAAATCTAAAAAGTTCTGCAAAAGATCCCAAGGAAATGCTGCATTTTTTACTCGAGTGCAATAAACGAATGAGAAAGCGATATGAAGGTAACACCCCCGTGGAGTTTACCTTCCCCGGCAACAACAACGAGGCTGGGGTTGTCCGAACAATCATGATGAGCTGCAAGCTAATGCGAGGTGTTATACATCTTATGAAAAAACTTGGCGAGTTACATGATGATGAATCCCTCCATTTCATCAAAAATCCAACAATCTCATATGTTAACAATAACGATTCTCTATTTTCTATGAATGCTCTTGACTACGATCAATCTCAAGATCAATTCTACTTTCGGTATCCGGATGTAGAAAAACTTCAACTTTTTGTTGAGCGGGCACATGTTCACTTGATGGAATTAATTAAATTTAAGGAAACTTCAGTTGACAGTAAGTTAGTACTGCTAGCAAAATTTTATTATACTCTCATTAGATCTCAGCTGGTTAACTCCGGTTGGAACTCAGTCCTAATGAACATTGTTAACTACTTTTTAGATAATTGGCAATTGAAACAAGTGCCTCATGATACTTTAGACTATATAGCCTTTTGTGTAACCGAACCAACTTTCGTAAAGGTATTCAGCATGCACTGTTCTGGCGAAAAAAGCATCTTAATTACTGAAGACAGCTACATAACAAAGTAACTATGATTTTACAACCCAATATTTCTACCGATCTTTCTAGTATTTCTGACCGATTGCCTGCACTACTATTGCTACATGATGGAGAACACCAGTCCGTCCTTGCCCTGCAAGAAGTTACCAGCTACCTTTACAACTTTTCAAATAATTACAGACTTATTAAGTTTGAAATAGATCTCCTCAATAAGGATCATCTAGCACTCTGTAGGCGATATGGTATTTTAACTATACCTACTTTAATCAAAATTGATGCTAAACAGAATATATTCCTCCTCAGCTTCTCTTTTGATGACTCTGTCTTAGAAACTTTTTTACAATAGTTTTATTGCGAACGTGAATCTATTTCTCCTTAGTTACTAACAAAGAGTCGTAGTTCCTACAGCATCGCTGTGCCAATCATACTTGGCTCAACACCATCAAGTGAATCAAGTGTTTGACGACAGCGATTCAGTTGAATGAGGATGTTTAGTATAAACTACTTGTTTCAATTCTAACTGGCCACATTCATTTTACTCTGGACATTTTTCCCGTAATTACTTTCATATATTCTGTACCACCAAACTCAACTCTTTCAGAAGAGCCGCACTTACCCCACTCGGCGCATCCATCACCGCAGTCCGACCACTAGACGACATTGGAAATGCAATCACTTCGCGCAGTGACTCTTCACCAGCCAACAACATCACCAAACGATCCAATCCCAACGCAATGCCACCATGTGGCGGTGTGCCAACCTCAAATGCCTCAAGCATATGCCCGACATTTTCTTGGATCTGCTCATCTGAGTAACCCATGATTTTGAAAGTTGCTTTCAGCACTTCAGGATTGTGCGCTCTAATGCTACCACCGCCCGCCTCGTAACCGTTGCAAACCAAATCATATTGGCTGGTCAAAATCTCGCCTTGGTGCTCACCAGACAGGTGCCACTGCATATGTTCTTCTAGTGGAGCACTAAATGGATTGTGGGTAAATGTCCATCCACTCTTGCCATCTTCTACCTCAGCCGCATCTTTGGCGTCAACTTTTTTGAAGAAAGGGAAGCGAACAACCCATGCAAAGGCTAGCACGCCCTCTTTTTTCTCCTCGTCTGTGCGCAAATCAAATTTATCGGCACCGAACTGTTTGATGGCCTCTTCATACGTGTACACAGGAAACTCTTCCTGCTGCAACTTGCCTCCAACAGCCTTGACCGCTGATTTGACAGTCCTCTCGATAGTTTGCATCACGTCTTGCTGAGACACAAAACTCATCTCCACGTCTAGCTGTGTAAACTCAAACCCCCGGTCTGCCCTCAAGTCCTCATCTCGAATACACTTGGCAACCTGGAAGTAACGCTCCATGCCCGCG
>CAZBMX010000064.1:0-1428 GCA_964493195.1 uncultured Pseudomonadales bacterium | reverse complement strand
CAAGTCCTCATCTCGAATACACTTGGCAACCTGGAAGTAACGCTCCATGCCCGCGGTCATGAGCAGTTGCTTATACTGCTGCGGACTTTGGGGGAGGGCATAAAATTTTCCTGGATTGAAACGAGACGGTACGATAAAGTCCCGAGCTCCTTCTTTTGTTGATTTAGTCAAAAGTGGTGTCTCGATTTCAACAAAATCATCTTTGAACAACTCGACTCTGAGCGCCTGTATGAACTTGGAACGTAAGGTAAAGATATTGCGCATCCGCTCCCGGCGTAAGTCCAGGTAGCGATAGCGTAGTCGAGACTCTTCGTTGATTTCGTACCCATCACCATCGATTGGGATTGGGAGCTCTCGAGATTTATTGAGTATCGTGTAGCTTTCTACATCTACTTCAACCGTTCCAGTCAGCGTTTCCTTGTTAACCATGCGTTCTGGGCGCTGTTTAACTTTGCCTACTATTGAAATTACTGACTCTGGAGTGAGCTCTCCCATTTTCTGGAAACCCACGCACTGGACCGAACCCGTTCGGTCTCGCAGGTCTATGAACGTGAGCTTACCATGGTCACGCTTGCTGCCAACCCAGCCGTCAAGCCTGACTGACTCACCAACGTGATCCAAGGTATTTGCCACCAATGTTCTCTGTAATTCTTGTGTGGTGCTTGCGGTTTGCATAGCGCCTTTCTCGGTGTGTATACAAGAAAAACCCTCTTGCATACCAGTAACTGATACACAAGAGGGCCTTCCAGTTTTATCAACTCGGAGCGGCGGTGCCACCTCTTAATTCTTCTGCAACTGCAAAAGACTTAATTCCTGCGGTTACGGGCTTACCCGGTGTGCTTTTCTCCATATCTGATGGATACTTTGCACACAACCCTGTGCATCACTGCACATCACTTGGTGTCAGCAAGCTGTGGGGTTTGTAGGGGTATTGTACTACTATTTCGAACATTTTTCCGCTGTCAAATGACTCCAAGTGCTGCAGCTACTCCTATCATCACAGCAAGAATAAATAATAAGGAGAAAGTAAAGATCAAAATTGTATTCGTTCTAGCGTTCATGGCTGATAAGAAATCCTCTGAATCAGGTTCACTCTGCGCAACTAAGGTGATCACATTGCAGCTGGGGCAGCGTAGTGCATGGACTCTTCTGGTACTGCTAAATTTTGCTTCAGCTATACCCCAAAGCCTTTTCAGCTTTCCAGTAGGGATGGCATCAACTTGCGCATATCTGCCAACAAAGACTGCTCCATGGGTGTAGTCCATCATACAACCATTTTCCAGTTCAACTTTGCACTCCCTACATTTGAGATGTTTTTCGTTCATCTAGGGATAAATTACAACTCAGTGAAGCGTGTCTTCAACATTTCTGTTGTAATCAGAAACAACTAAAGATAACTTAGGTGCCTGCACCTTCCACCGATCAACA
>CAZBMX010000063.1:0-5546 GCA_964493195.1 uncultured Pseudomonadales bacterium | reverse complement strand
GGTGTGCTTTATACTCAGCATAGGCCTGTGCTCTCTGGGTTGGCCCTTTGTGATCAAATGCAACAACACAATACTCAGGGTGAAAATCTGCCAGTACTGTCAGAAGAATACGCGTAAAACCATACACCGCATTCACGAGGGTTCCATCAGCAGCAGTTAGACCAGGAAACGCGTGATACGCGCGATAAATTAACGCATGGCCATCAATCAGAATAAGCCGCTTGCGATCTGCAGCATCCAGGTAGTGATCGTTTGGTGTTTCAGACATGTACTACACCTGAGCAGTGGCAGACTCATCTGCAATTTTTGCTTTTGGCGTACCCATTAGTGTAGCAAACTCATCACCATCCAGCGACTCGACTTCAAGCAAGCGTTCAGAAACTATCTCTAGCTGTTTGCGATGCTTTTTGAGAATTGCCATAGCCCTGAGTTCGCCCTCAGCGATGATTTCTCTGATCTCATCATCAACTTTTTGCTGCAATGTATCTGAGATCTTGTATGGTTCACCATACGCTTTTGAGTAACTCATGTTCTCATACTGCGGCCCAAAGAACATAGCGCCTAACTTGCTCATGCCGTACTCAATCACCATGGCGCGCGCGATGCGAGTTGCCCGATCTATGTCACTGCTTGCGCCCGCGGTAAGTTCATTAAATACCAGTCGCTCAGCTGCGCGGCCTCCCAACAACACAGAAATCTCATCTAACAGTTCAGACTTTGTGGTCTGCAACTTATCGCGCTCTGGCGGAGTCAAAGTAAATCCGAGCGCTCGACCTCTAGAAACAATCGAAATTCTATGCACCGGATCCGCCTGCGGTGATATGTGTGCAATCAGCGCGTGGCCCGCCTCATGATAGGCTGTCATTTTTCGCTCAAGTTTATCCTGTAATCTTTTCTTGCTGGGACCAAGCTTAACTTTGAGTGAGGCTTCTTCAACATCATCCATGGTAATGGTTTCTCGATTCTCGCGTGCAACAGCAATGGCTGCTTCATTCAGCATGTTCTCAATGTCTGCCCCAGAAAAACCAACTGTGCGGCGCGCAACCCGTTCCCACTCAAAATTTTCGGCGAACGGCTTGCCTTTGGCGTGGATTGAAAGAATAAATTTGCGTTCCTCCAAATCTGGAAGATTCACCATCACCCGGCGATCAAACCGTCCAGGACGTACGAGTGCTGGATCAAGCATATCCCCACGATTAGTAGCAGCCATAACGATTACATTGTCATTCTGAGTAAATCCGTCCATCTCGACTAAAATTTGATTAAGCGTTTGCTCACGTTCATCGTGACCACCCATGCTCCCAAACCCTCTTATACGACCTATTGCGTCAATTTCATCGATAAAGATAATCGCAGGAGCTAACTTTTTGGCTGTACTGAATAAATCGCGTACCCGCGACGCACCTACGCCTACTAGCATTTCCATGAACTCACTACCAGCGATCGAAAGAAACTGTACATTGGCCTCGCCGGCTACTGCGCGCGCTAAGAGAGTTTTTCCTGTTCCACTTGGCCCAACTAACAAAACACCTTTTGGTGTACGAGCGCCTACTTTTTTGTATTTTTTAGGATTGCGCAAGAAGTCTACGACTTCCTCCAATTCCTTCTTGGCTTCATCCATACCGCCAACATCTGCGAACTTAGTATTCTGCTTGCCTTTTACGTAGAGCTTGGCTTTACTGCGACCAATGCCCATGATACCTTCCTGTGCGCCACGTGCTTGACGGAAAATGAAGAAGAAAAACACAAGCATTAAAACGATCGGCACGATGTTAATTGCTAACTCCCAAAGCAACCGACCGATGCTGACGCTATCAACTTCTAAGTTAATTTCTGTTAAATCAATTCCAGCAGTTTCCAAAACAGAAACGGCTTCCTGACCGTCTTCCTTGCGAGCCACCCGCAATGTACCATCGCGGTACTCGGCTCTCAGATCGTTGCCCGCAACCATCAGCTTACCAACTTGATCAGATTTAATGTCCCGCAGCAACTCACTCAAACCAATCCGCTGCGTCGAAGAATCACCAAACAATGACAAAATGAAAGGCAAGAAAAGAACTGCTAAAAATAAGTACAAGATCCCACGATTTAGTATGTTGTTGAGATTCAGAGAAAACTCAAACTCGCGGATGCGCATCTTGCGCGGTTGCTGTTGAGTCGGAGTAGTTGGAGTTTTTTTTTGAGTAGCCATATGCGAAGCTCTATTGTACCAAACTATACCAAAAAACAGCCATCAAAAATTTCTACAACCCAATTATCGGACAATTGTTCCAGCCGGCGTTGATTTGTCTGGATGCAGCAAAATTGCCTCCGTGTCACCGGCTGCGATCAGCATTCCCTGACTTTGGACTCCGCGCAACTTTCTAGGGGCTAAGTTGGCCAAGTACGGCACAGTTTTTCCGATTAAGTCAGCAGGTTCATACCACAAGCGAATGCCCGCAGCAACAGTTCGCTCGCCCAAGGCACCCACATCAAGTGTTATCTTGAGCAATTTATCAGAGTCCGGAATGAGCTCGACTGCCACTATCTTGGCCATACGAACATCAAGTTTTGCAAAGTCCTCGTAGGTGACTTCTGGTTTTGGTGTAACTATAGTGTTTGTGTCAGTCATACTTTTATCCCAATCCAATGCTTTTGCGTACCACTCCTAACGTAGCTCTTGCCAAAACCCCAGCCCGTTGCGCACCTTGACGAATAACATCATCAACATATCCGACATCCCGAACCAGCGCTGCGCGTCTCTCCTGAATCGGCTGAAGATGCTCTGCGATCGCTTGGGCAAGCTCTTTCTTCAAATCTCCATACCGAACACCTGATTGCGTATATTGTTGCTCATACTCTAAGCGTTTTTGTGTTCCCATAAATAATTCAACAAATCTGAGCAAATTTGCTACTCCGCCTTCTGTTGGTACTGTTGATCCCCTGCCTGAATCTGTAGGCGCTCCTGCCAATCGCTGTTTAATAGTCTCGAGATCATCGGTCAGAGTTATAAAACTGCCTTCCACTGACTTACTCATTTTGCCTGTCCCCTGCAGCGATGGAATATAGTCGCCTGAAGTGGCAAACCGCTGTGGTTCTGGAAATGCAGTACCGTACTCTGCATTAAACTTGCGCGCAATCTCTCGGGCGATCTCCATGTGCGGCTCTTGATCCAAACCAACCGGCACAAGCTCAGCTTGATACAACAGAATATCTGCCGCCATTAACACAGGATAGTTGAGTAAAGCCATGGTAGCGTGTTCTGGGTACTGTTTAACTTTTTCCTTAAATGTGGGCAAATGTTGCATCCGCGCAATGGTCATGACCGAGGCAAAATAAAACATAAGCTCAAAATGTTCAATCACATCTGACTGCATGAACAAAACGCTTTTCTCTGGATCTAAGCCGCACGCGAGGTAATCCAGAATCACTTCCCGACGATTCACCCGCAATTCTTCCACTGAGTATGGAGTTGTCAAAGCGTGTGCATCCGCCACCATATACAGCGTCTCGTATTTACTATCGTCTTGCAGTGCGAGCATGCCTTTGACAGCACCAAAGTAGTTACCTAAGTGTAACCGCCCAGTAGCACGAATTCCGGAAAGCACACGGTGGGGTTGTTGTGGCATACTTCCGAATCTTACAGGATTAAGCACATTTACTCAAGGCGATGTTTAGTAGCACTTCGATACTATGGTGAAAGCAAAAAAACTGTTTACCAGGAAAAGCACACTCGTGGCAAATAGCATGTTGTTATCTTCAGTCGACACATCATATTTCGTTGAAATGATATGGTTAGCAAGTTCAAAATAAATAAAAATTGCAAACAAAAAGGAAATGGTGAAGATTACGCCCTCTAATAGCAACGGAATTGCTGCAGCACCCTCAGTACCTGGCGTGCAAACAACATAGCTAATTCCACCATCGAGCAGATTGCCTATCAAACAACCAAACTGAATATATAGCAACCATTGCGAACTATTCCGGGGGTCGTCATGTTCACTTGACATGAATATCTGGTAGAAATGGCCTACAATTCCTCAATTTGTATCGTCGGAGCCATCTCTGGCGCGTCAATCAACTTGAGGTATTTTTCGGTGGTAGTAATTCGCTTGTGACCAACTAACTGGGAGACATACACCAGCGGGGTGCCTGCGCGCAGCTGCTCCACGATGAAAGTGTGACGTAGATCATTGACTTTGGCGTCACGAATACCGGCCAGCCGGAAGTAGCGATCAATCGCGGTGCGAATGTTGCGTACTAGGAATGGACGGCAAGTTTTGGTCAGGAAAATGACTTTTTCGCGGGCACGGGGACGAACAGTCATGTACTCTTGCAGCGAATTCTTGGCAGCAAGGTTCATAGGAACTTTGCGTGCACCTCGAGAATTTTGTGGTTTCACCGTAATGATGTTGCGGTCAAAATCGATGTCTGAGAGCTCAAGGGCAGCCAGCTCACTAATCCGCATGCCAGTCTGCAACAACAGTTCCACAACCGCAGACATGCGCACGTCTCCGCGGCAAGCATCACGCAGTGCGCGATACTCGAGCTTGGATAGTACACGAGGAGGCGATTGATCAAACTTGGGGTGTAAAATCTCGTCGGCTGGATTGCTGCCGATCAGGTTTTGACTCATCAGGAAGCGAAAAAACGCCTTAATTGAGTTGATTTTACGAGAGATTGATTTTCCGGTGTATCGCTGTTTTTTCAGCAATTCCTTAAACTCATCAATGTCTTCTGATTGAACTTCATCCGTTTGTGTTTTGCCTTTTTTGGCCACAAACTCGACCAATTGCTCAATATCTTTGCTGTATGCAATCACGGTCGCGTGCGCTTTGCCGGCAGCCTTGAGGTTGTCAGTAAAGAGAATGTGGGCATCAGATAAGACGGTACTCATACTTTTCTTTCGAGAGGCAAGCGATACGGTATACTGTTCTTAGTGGTCTTTTTGCAACTTCTACTTGGTTTAAAAATACCAATACTTGAAGTCTTATAATAACACAACTTGGGATTTAATGCAATGCGTAACTTACTGTTTCATCCTATTACGGTGATAGTAATAACAATCGCAAGTATGCTCTATTTTTTTTCTCTACGGTCTACTACTCAAAAAGCACAACGACCAAACGAAACGGTCAACGAATTAAAACAGGAAGTGTCCAATTTGGCAAGTGAAGTTTCTGAGCTGGAAGCCCGTGTGGCGGCCTCTCAAACCGAGTTCGCCCGCGAGAAAATCATCCGTGACGAGCTCCTCATGCAAAAACCAGGCGAGTATGTGATACAGTTGGGTGAACAAGGTGCTCAGCCGGCGGCAACCACCGCACCTCCTCCCACGCCCACGCCTTGGGAAGAATGGAAAAAGTTGCTATTTTAGATGAACAAAACCATGAGGAAAAAGAAAACTCACTCACCCTCAGTTAGCCTGGTTATTAATACAAAAAATGAAGAGCGGCACATTGCTGGATGTATTAAGTCGGCTGGGTCGCTGGCAGATGAGATTCTCGTCGTAGACATGCACAGCACTGATCGGACGGTTGCAATTGCCAAACAGCTTGGCGCTCGAGTGA
>CAZBMX010000062.1:0-5574 GCA_964493195.1 uncultured Pseudomonadales bacterium | reverse complement strand
TGCATCCAACCACCCTTTTTACATTCATTTTTATCAGCAGGTGGCCCAATAAGTGGCTCAAAGTCAAATGTAGTTACCCCATCTGCTGTGCCAAATACAAAGCCGTCTACGTTTTCTGTGTACCCATCAGCATACGGTTCTCCCACTCGGATCCCCATAAATGAATCTGTCATACGGACACGAACGCCCGGATAGTCACTCAAGATTTGATTCCATGTCTTTGCGGTACTCCCAGATCCTCCGGTAACCGGCCAAGTTGGACCTGAATAACTCCACAGTGCATTGCCACCATCAAGCGCATCCCACTCCTGCCAAGTGTTCGGTACTACCGTACCATTTTTGCTGGGCACATAGACCAATCGCCTCTGCCATGTATCACTACCATTGAAATCCACATTGAACTGCAGATACCCTGATCGTTGCGTGCTACCAGGATTGCCCGCGGAGGGGTTATAGGTACTAAACCGTAAATCTGTAATGTCAGCCAGTGGGGTACCCTTAAACCGATAGGTAGCAATGTTTCTGCGCTGAGTACCAGTTACAGACATCTGAGCACTGCCATGCCCAAATGGTGCGGTATTGGGACCCACAACAAATGATCCGATGGTGTTATCAATTGTGTCGTTTTCATCGTTGTAAAAAAACCATTTGCCATTGAGATATGCATCTAGTTTCGTCACTTCTAAATCGTTTTGCGTCACGACAATGACCGTGCCGATAGCCTGGACGGCAGAGACGCCAACCGCCATGGCTGCAGCAAGAACAAATGCTGCGAGCGTCAGCTTTCCTGGTACTTTGGACAAACGCATAGTGCCTTTCTAGCTTGCCACAGAGCAAGTGAAATATGTAGGACTAGCATGTAACACATACTACAGGCTGTCAAGCAACAATTGTCACAAAATTTGAAAAGATGAAAGTTTAGAAGTTGCCTGCTGCAACAATTGTCAGGGTATCTGAATAGTCAGATGCAGCTTGATTCAAGCCTGAGATTGCAGCACGAGGAATAACAGTTATCACATCACCACTCGCAGGACCATCTGCTGTCACAAACTCCTGAAAACTTGTGCTTGGCGTGCCTCCTGAAGAGGTGTCAGCGCCTAAATACTCAGCGTCAATCGTAACCGTACCACCATTGGTACCATCTGTTGTTAGATCCGCATCAAGAACATACCCTTCGGTCCCAGCAACCAGAGTTGAGGGAGAGTCATTGACAGTACCTGTCGCACCAATTTGATCTCCCGTTACGGTTGAGTTCAAACCAGCATTGGCAGACTTAACCCATCCAATCCAGCCATTGGCAGCGTTTGTACTGACAGTGACGCTCACTCCAGAACCAGAACTAATTGACCCAGTACTCAGTGTGCCGAGTGCTTGCGTATTTGTGCCTAGGGCTAGTGAAAAAGTTGCAGGGACAGTTGCAGTTACGGCTACCTGGTCATCAGAAATAATCGAAAGTGCGTAGTTACCACCGTCTATCTCTGCATCGCCACTTGTGGTGATGGAGATCGAACCAGTCTTGTCATTCCCTGCAGTTGGATTTGTCAAAGTACTCGTTGCTGAAAAATTGAAACAGTACAAAGTTGAGCTAGAACTAATATCAGAAACTGGGAACGTGACCACCTGAGACGCAACGCCCGATGCCGTAGTAATTCCCGGCATAGCAGTTGCACCCATAGGAAGGTTCGTTGTTGTCACTGTCCAGTTTGATGCGGTAGAGTTCACAGTAAAGCCTGTAGGAAAAGTAACCTTCAACTTGGCGTCAGTACCTGCCGTCGTCGTCATCTTGGCACAAATTGTTCCTCCAGTCGTTGTTGACGCCTTCAGGCGATCAAGCCGCACAAAAGCCTCAGTGAGCTGGGCAGCGTGTGCAGGACGCACTGAGATCGCGCCACCCACCAACGCAAAAAAAACTGCAACCAAAAAACGATACTGTATTTTACGTGTGTGCGACATACTACGGCTCTTTTTCTATAACCAGATGTTTTTCAAGTAATCTGAGTGTCATTATTCAGTTTCGCACAGCGAAAGTAAACTAGCGCTAAATATATCAATGTGTGTTAATTATCATTCTCACACAGCGCCCTCGATACATGAGTGTATGATAGCAGTATGGGTGGATACTCTCCGTATGTGAAGGCGATATGCAGCGCAGTGATTTGCATCACCATTGGCGGTGCGATAGGGTACCAATTTGCGCAGAATCATCACTGGTTTTCTGAACAATTTTTTTCTCCAATGTTACAGTTGTCAGGCACTCAACCAAAGAATCTCCCCCTCAATGAGTTTTCCATCCCAGCACTACAGTTAGCACGCTACAGCGCAAGCACACTGAACATAATACAAGACGGAGTTCCAAATGATGGTTACACTCAGTATCTGTTTACCCTAAACACGCGCGGCAAAAACATGACCGGCCAACTCAATGTTCCAGATGCTATCAAGTCCGATGCACCAGCAATAGCCATCGTCCTGCTGCGTGGGTACGTTCCACCTGAGCAGTATGTTACCGGTGTTGGCACCAAAAATGCAGCCGCCCGTTTCGCCCAAGCAGGCTACATTACACTTGCGCCAGATTTCTTCGGATATGGAGGTAGCGATGCCGAACCCTCAGATCCTTGGCAGGCCAGATTCGAAAAACCAGCTATTGTGGCGGAGTTGCTGAAAACGATTGAGTCTGGTATTCCAATTAATCGCGCAGGAGCTACGATCACTCCCACTACAGTTGGCATTTGGGCACACAGCAACGGCGGCCAAATTGCACTCACCACCCTGGAAGTGTTGCGCGCCAGTTATCCCACCACGCTGTGGGCGCCAGTCACCGCGCCATTTCCGTACTCAATTCTGTACTTTGGCGATGAAGTGGCGGACGAAGGCAAATCGCAGCGTGCCTGGATTGCACTGTTTGAGCGTGACTATGATGCGCACCAATTTTCGCACACACAGTTCCTTGCAGATCTAAGAGGGCCACTGCAGTTCCAACAGGGTGTTGCCGATGATGCCGCACCATATTTTTGGACTGAAGAGTTTCTTGAGAAAATTAAAGCTGAAAATCTGCGACGAACTACTGATGCTTCAGCACCTGCCGCCATTGAGTACACCTATCACAAGTATCCCGGTGCCAATCACAATCTAGTCGGAGCATGGGAAACCGCTATTCAACGTGATTTGGAATTCTTCGCCAAGCACTTACACTAGCAGACTTGGCTTGGCAGCTTGTCCGTGCTGCAAGCGTCCGATCGAACTGAGTTCAGGAAAAATCACCGTTAAAAACGCCTTTATAACATTTTTTGACTTACCAATTGCAGGATACTGCTGCCAATCAAGGCACGGCGAGGCATTAACCTCGATTACCCGGTAAGACCGAGCTGTTTGTTGTTTGGTAAAGTCCTTGCACATGAAGTCAATTCCACCCCAAGCCAGCCCCGGAATAGCCTGGATAGTTTTGATGGCAATCGCATGCACTGATGGATGTAGTTGATCGGTCACTTCTTCTGTATCCCCACCACGATCAATTGCGAGCAGCGCGTGATCTTGGAAGTACACGGTTTGACCTTTGGCTAGGATAGAGTGGATAGTCAGGTTTTGTGTTGCCAAAAATGCAACTGCCACATCATCAAGAAGCAGCGGCTTGAGTGCCGGTGAGCGATGATGTGCGTGTTTTTTGCTTTTTTTGGCCGCCAGTTGCTCGATAGTCAGCTTGCCATTTCCTGTCACGTGTGGCGGCACTCTGCGAATGACACCCACGACTTTTTCTTGCGTACACACAATTCTCAGCTCATCACCCACAAACTGTTCTTCAACCAAAATCGCCGTTTCTTTATTGTATACGGCAATCTGGTTGATTGCAGCGTCAAACGCTTTGCGAGTACGAATATGCAAAAACACCTGAAAGCCCTCCGAAGAATCAGCGGGCTTGACCACAACGGGTTTTGACAGTGCTGCAAATACGGCTGATCGATACTCGGGACCATCTTCAGGCAAAATAGCAAAACCCGCATTGATCGTCACTCCTGCGTCTTGCAGTAAATTGCGTGTGATTTGCTTATTTTTACAACTGAATCCAGCTACACTAGAAGTTTGTGGTGGAATTCGGCGGTGAAACCGAACGACTCTGCCGGCAAAACTCATCTGAAGCAAATTCGTTTGCGGCACAAACTGCCAATCTATGCCCAAGCGTTCCGCTTCAGTGATTATCATGTGTGTGTTAATAGAAAGGGCGGCAGGCGCGACCTTTTCCGTCACACTGCGCCGCTGATACGTGAGTACAGAGTCCATACAAACCTCAATCTTCCCAAAACTGGTTGAGTGAAAAAACCGGAGTCTAACAATCAAAACAGAAGTAAAAATGCTATAGGATATCAGTATAACACACTAATTGCCCAACCCCTAGGGCAAAATGTGTGTTGACTCTGATTCTGCAATCGGTGGTTGACCTTGGATTTTCTCGATTTTGCGTTCCATTTGCCTGAAGCGTGTTTGCGTAATTTTCTCGTAATCTACCTGCAGCGACCCCAACGTGCGACCAATTTTTTCAAAACCTTCTCGAAACTTACCCCACTCACCTACAAACTCGTCAAGCGCTTGCAGCATGCCCCGCAGTTTGTCCGACAACATAAAGTTGCGATAACTCTCCATCACCGTGCGAGCAACGATCAGAAAGGTGAATGGCGAAACCAACAGCACTCGGCGGCGGAGTGCTTCGTCGATTAGCTCGGGCAGCTCTTGATTGATAAATGAAAACACCATTTCATTGGGCACGAACAGAATGGCATAATCCAGCGTTTGCAGTTCGGGATTGATGTACTTGGCCACTTGTTCGATTTTTTGCTTGAGGTCTGTTGCAAACTGTTTGAGGTGAACTGCAGTTTGTTGTTTGTTATCAGAAACTGCCAGCTTTTGCATGGCACTGAGGGGAAACTTGACATCAACCGCCACAAACTTGGAGTCCGGCAGAATCAGGACGATGTCGGGGCGGAAACTTCCCCCAGCCAACTGCTTCTGCCGCTCGTAGTGGATGCCCTCAATTAACCCATTGGCCTTGAGCAAATCTTCAATGATGCGCTCGCCCCACTCGCCCCGCTGTTGATTGTTGGACAGAATTTTGGAGAGTTGCTCTGTACTGAGCTTCAGCTCGGCTGTAGTCTGCGTCTGAATTTCCAACGTTTTCTGCAGTTCGCTGAACTTACGCACTCGATCTTGTTCGAGTGTGCGAATCTCTTGCTGGCGCTGCTTGATGTCTTCTTGAAACGTTGCAATTAGTTTCTCGAAGTACTGCTGTTTGTTCTGCAGATCGTTTTTGATAATTTCTTTTTCGCCCTGCAACACTTGGCGAGCTTGCTCTGCCATCGCCGGCGCTGTTTTGCCAAATGCCCGGTCTACCAGGTCTGACAGTTGTTGCTCTGATCGCTGCACCACGAGCTGGCGCAGCGCAAAGTACAGACCAGCGAATCCAGCCAACACCACACACAAAACCAGAACTAGGCCAATTGTCATGCACTGAGTATACTGGAAGAATCTATGAGCGCAAAGTCACGACTGAGCACGAGCAGAATTGCTGAAATTGAGCGCTCGCTC
>CAZBMX010000061.1:0-5585 GCA_964493195.1 uncultured Pseudomonadales bacterium | reverse complement strand
GGGTGTATTGGATGGGGTGCTGAGTGGTGAGTTTGATGTGGATGCGTTTATTGAGAGCTAGAACAATCACCTATAACTTTAGTAACCTTGTAATTTTCTCAATCAACAAATTATAAAAATTGGTCTAGAGTTATCAGCCTTGTCTCGCGTATAATGCCCTTGTATGCTCTACCGCCAACTCCGCGAAGATGAAAAAGACTTGTACAACTCCGTTGTGCAACACCCCCTGCAATCTTGGGAGTGGGGTGAGTTCCGCCGACAGACAGGCTTGAACGTGGAGCGGATTGGTTTGTTTGATAACAAAAAGCTCGTCAGCGCCCTGCAGATCACCTTCCATCCCGTGCCCATATTGGGCAGAAATGTAGGATACTTGCCCAAGGGTCCAATGCCAGACGAAGACCAGCTTGCTATTCTCAAACAGCTGGGCAAAAAACACCGAGCAATTTTCATCAAACTTGAGCCAAACATCGCCCAGAAAGTGACTGCACCTTCCGGCCACAACTCGATTCATGAGTTTTTGCTTCGCAACGGCGCAACTCCGGGAAAATCGCTATTCACCAAATACACCTTCCTGCTTGATTTGACTGAGTCGGAAGAAAAACTATTTGAGAATCTCAACAGCAAAACTCGTTACAACGTCAACGTGGCCTACAAAAAAGGTGTCAAGATTTTTGAAAACACCTCGGAGGCTGGCCTGGAAGAGTACCTTGCCATCCTGCAAGAAACAACCAAGCGCCAAGGTTTTTACGCACATGGCCCAGAGTATTTCCGCAAGCTGTGGAAAAACTTGGGCTCGAGCGGCATGATGCGCATTTTTACCGCTGTGTACGAAGAGAAAGTGCTCGTCTCTTGGATAATGTTCATCTTTAACGATACGCTGTACTATCCATATGGTGCTTCCAGAAGTGAAAACCGAGAAGTGATGGCCAGCAACCTGCTGATGTGGGAAATGATCAAGTTCGGCAAAGCCCAAGGGTGCAAACGATTCGACATGTGGGGAGCCCTAGGACCTGAGCCCAATGAAAAAGATCCGTGGTTCGGATTCCATCGCTTCAAAAAAGGGTATGGCGGAGATTTGATGGAGTTTCTAGGCACGTATGACTTAGTGGTGGATCCACCGATGTACAAAATTTTTAACATTGGTGAAAGCTTGCGCTGGAAGTGGCTCAAGTTCAGACTCAAGCTGCCGTTTTAGTGTTGCAGTGGTATAGTACGACAAGTGTGAGTAACCAGCATTTTTGAAAGGCTTCTATGTCCAAACTGCGCTTCAAACGTATCCTACTCAAAGTCGGCGGCGAGTCCCTCATCGGCGATCGCCCATATGGCATTGATCCTGAAGCAGCACTCGGCGTGGCAAACCAAATTAAAGAACTGTACTCACACAATGTGCAGATTGCCATTGTCATCGGTGGTGGTAATATTTTTCGCGGTATATCCGGCTCAAAGCATGGCATTGACCGCGCTACTGCAGACTACATGGGCATGCTCGCAACCGTCATGAATGGCCTGGCACTTCAGGACGCGCTGGAAAAAGCAGGTATTCCAACTCGCATGCAGTCAGCGTTACAAATGCCTGCCGTGGCAGAGAGTTTCATCCGCCGCCGAGCCATGCGTCACATGGAGAAGGGCAGAGTCATTATCTTGGCAGCCGGAACAGGTGTACCTTATGTCACCACCGACACCGGCGCCTCACTCCATGCGCTGGAACTGCACTGCGACGTACTGATGAAAGCCACAAAAGTGGATGGTGTGTACGATAAAGACCCAATGAAGTTTAAAGATGCCAAACGCTTTAAGACTTTGACGTTCAAAGATGCCATCGAGATGGATGGGGTTGAAGTCATGGACACCGCCGCACTCGCCATGTCCAAAGAAAACAACATGCCAGTCATGGTGTTCGAGTTGTTCAAAGAGCAAAACTTGCTCAAGGCAGTGTTGGGCGAAGACATTGGTACGTATGTCAGCAATGATGTGAAGACCGAGTTTGCGTGATATGCTGAATGTTGCACAAGTTTTTCTAGGGAGACTGCCTATGCACCAATTCGGCATCAACGGCTTCGGCCGCATCGGACGAACAAGCTTTAGGGTTTGGTGGCTGTACCACCGCGACACACTTGATCTAAAAGTCATCAACACCTCTGGATCCATGGACATCGAGGATTGGGCACATTTACTCAAGTACGACAGCAACTACGGCCCGTTTGCAGACAACATCACCTCCTCCCGTCAGCAGTCGACCAAAGACGTCACCGATGCCAACCCAGTTTTGGGCACGTTGCAAATTGGAGACAGAACAATTATAGTCACCGCTCAGCGTGATCCAGCCAAGATTCCCTGGGGCGCACACGGCGTCCAGACAGTTATTGAAAGCACCGGAGCATTTACCAGCCAAGAAAAAGCCAGCTTGCATCTGCAGGGCGGCGCACAGAGCGTGATTATTTCAGCACCGGCCAAAGGTGGCAATGTCAGTTCTGGCGTGATCGGTGTTAATAGTTTCGATCCCAACAATCCAATTCGTTCGAACGCGTCATGCACAACCAACTGCATTGCCCCGGTTGCCCAAATCATGGTGCAACACTTTGGTGTCGCTAGCGCCATGCTTAACACGATTCACTCGTACACAGATGACCAAAATTTGCACGATAACTCGCACAAAGACCTACGCCGCGCTCGAGCGGCTGCGCAAAACATCGTGCCTACTTCAACGGGCGCAGCCATAGCTGTGGGCGAAGTCATTCCCGAGCTCAAAGGCATTTTTGACGGCCTTGCAGTGCGCGTCCCCACCGCCACCGGATCACTTTCCGACATGGTGTTTATGGTCAAACGACCAACTACGGTTGAAGAGGTAAACCAAGTTCTGAGCAATGCAGCGCAAGAAGATCGTTGGCGCGGCATTTTAGCAGTCACCAACGAACCACTTGTGTCATCAGACATCAAAGGTCGACGTGAATCTTCCATCGTTGATGCATCACTCACTCAGGTCCTGGGCGGTACCATGGTAAAAGTTGTCAGCTGGTATGACAACGAGTGGGGGTACTGCAATAGATTGGTAGAACAAGTCAAACATGAATACACACATAGTTGAAACACTCCGTTCAAAAAAAGTCGTTCCTCTCCTGATCCTTACCTTGTTTTGTGTGGCAGTGATACTCTTGTATGAACGTACAGCATTCGAGCGACGGCTCAAAACTGTCAATACAGACTACTTAAACTATTACAGCAAGTACATGCAGTGTGAGGAAAATCAATCTACTCTTTCCAAGAACCAATATTCCCAAACCAGCAGTGCCCACCGTAAAACAATACAAGACGTGACATATGCTATTCAAAATGACGCGCCAAATAGCACATATCTACATTTTGGAACCATCAATGATTCTGGATTGTTTACGCGATATGATCAAGTTGATTTCAGTCCGTACCTAAGTACCAACATCATAGATTTTTGGTTTGACCAAAAGAATCAGACGTTGTTTCTGATCACCAGCCAAGGACAAAATGACACGGGTGGCGTTGAACTTATCTCATCAATTTCAATTAAGCAAACAGATGTCGGACAAATTCCACAATTCAAGTTTGTATATGCCAAAACTGATTTCGATGCGTATGCTTCAAGCAACATACTTGATTATGATCCAATACGACAGCAACTGCTCTTAACAACCATAGGTGGGGACGGGTGCGGAGGATATGGCAGTATTTGGAGCGTATCAATAGCTGAATCAAAACACACTGAATTCGCACGCACGGAGTTTGGTTGCAACAAAGCACATCCGCGTTTTGCTGGATACATTGAGAAAAAGCTATACTTCATAACCGCGCAACCTGACATCGATCGCGATCATGTGGGCCCAGATGTCTATACTGAGTTGTTCGCAATAGATCCAAACACAAAGCAAAAAGAATCCGTGTTAGTGGACATGAATCAATTTGCAGGCCTAACAGTTGCGCCACCCCTGCAGTATGTGGAAGTGCAAAAGGCAGTGCCATCACTCACTAGCACAGAATTGGTGTTTGCTCGATATTCTGAAAATAAAACAGAGTACTTTGGTTTCGACGTGCACACCAAAGTACTCCGACCGCTTTGACGCTACAGTTACTGTAAGCATGAGCCTCTATACTGCGCTCATGGCAGTACACATATCGACCCTCGGGTACACAGGCTGGCAACCACAGAAATTACTCCTCACTGGAGAAAGTGTCCGGGGCAAACCGGGACTACAGTTAATCGGCTTTCCAAGCCCAGAAGCCACGCAACTCAAAACACTGATTCCCACAGCGTTTCGTAAAACAGGAATTTCCCTACCGGCCCGAAAAGTAGTGATTACGCTCTCCCCACCAATTACTAAAATTGTTCATCTCTACGCTCTCAGCTTTCCAGTTGCTGTCGCTTTACTTGCACTTGCGGAGCTCATCCCAGTACCTGCATCCAATCGCATCTTCATTGGCGGACTTGCCATGGATGGCTTGTTAGTGGCACCACAACCGTGTGCCGCTTACCTCACTGCTGCGCAAGCGCTGTGTTGCGCTGATGTCACCATGCCAAGAGCCACTCTCGAGAGAACATTGATGCATCTGTGTGCGAGTAAAAATATATGCTGTCCGACAACTTTGTTGGACTTCTGTATCAACGAACGGCTCAAAAAAGCTCACCCACCGGTACAACTGGTGCCGATGCTCAATACTGAGCAAAAACATGAGTTAGGTTTCGAGTCTATTCGTGGTCTCTGGCAAATAAAACGCGCTTTAATAATAGCGATAGCTGGTTGTCATCATACACTTCTGGTTGGGCAACCCGGTGTTGGAAAAACACAAGTGGTCATGGCTGCGCGTTCAATCATTCCAGAATCCACGCCCACTGGACAAGTGGCTCTGTCCACACTCCACGCTTTAGCAGGAACAAATGCAACTATCACCTCCCAGTCACCATTTAGAATGCCGCATCACCGCAAATCGGCCGACAGAATGTTGGGGGGTGGTGCAACCCAAGCACCAGGTGAAGTGAGCCTAGCCCACACAGGTTTTTTGTTTTTGGACGAACTCTCAGAATTCAGTTCATCCGCACTGGCAGGATTGCGACAACCCATGGAGACTGCTGCCATTTCATTGCCTCAGGAATCTTGCGTTTATCCTGCGGCAACCACAATCATCGCCGCTACCAATCCGTGTCGCTGCGCGCAGCGACAGAATTCACAACAATCCTGCCAATGTGATCCAGCACACCCCCCATACCGAAAACGCCTGGGCGGAGCGCTACTCGATCGTTTCGCACTTCATTGCTCCGTATCACCGACCAAAGCAACCGAACTCATCACCTACCAACCCGATGAGTTAAGCACAATAGAGATTAGAAACCAAGTCACTGCAGCCCGACAACTACAACTTGTGCGATATCATTCGCTGCCATGGCAAGCAAACGGTTGGGCTTCAGCACACTACTTGTTAGATGACTGTTTAACCCGTCCAGATTCGAAACTATATTTCACCCAGGTTACGAGCAAGATTCTCCGCTCAACACGATGGCACAGACATTTACTCGCAGTCGCAAGGACGATCGCAGATTTGGCCGCCAGCGAGCAGGTGCT
>CAZBMX010000060.1:0-5782 GCA_964493195.1 uncultured Pseudomonadales bacterium | reverse complement strand
TTTCATACCGAGACCAAGTAATTGATGATGCAGCGTAAAAAGCGGCCCCACCCAACAAAAAAAACACGGCTTGGCGAGGAGCAAGCGCTGGGGCAATGCTGGAGAGGACGACTAAACTGAGCAGGGCGAGAATAGTGATGGTAGCAGGGAGTACCCAGGTTCGCATGGGGACATTGTAGCAGTTTAGTTTTGGAATTTTGCAGTTCGTCGAGGCATGAAGGCTCTGCGAGCCTTCAGGGCGCTCTCCTCACCACAAAATCCCAAAACTAAACGTAGATAGTTCTAACTCACAATTTGTAGTTCAGTTCCCGCTACTATTTTGCAAAATGTTGTTTCTGAAATGTGTTGTTCCCAGTCTTTTGGTAGTTGCGATTCTGGAACTGATACAGTCGCGTGCACTCCCACCTGCAACCCCGCTTCCTTTCGCAGTTTCTGAATGCTTCTGATCAGCTCTCGTGCTTTACCTTCAGCTTCTAACTCAGGGGTAAGTTGTGTGTTGAGAGTAACAGTTAAATCTGTGCCTTCAGTCCAGTCAACAGACTTAACATTTACCTCTTCCAACAACACTGCGAGTAGATTCTCCTTAGGTTTGGATGGCGCAGCAACTGTCACGCTTGCCAGTGGTTGTCGAACTTTGATTCCCGCCTCCGAGCGAGCTGCATGGACGCGCTCAACTACTGAGCGGATTAACTCCATGTTTGTTTCGAGCTCAGCGTGTCTCAAACTAGCGTCCAAGACTGGCCAATCCGTGTGGTGCACACTCAGATCAGTATTGAGCACTCGCTGGTAGATGCTTTCACTAAAGAATGGAGCAAGTGGCGCAAACAACTGTGCTAGCCGATACAGGACATGCCCGAACACTCGCAGTGAAGTTTGATTGTCTTTCAACCGCTCACGACTTCTTCGCAAGTACCAGGTGGAAAGCTCGTTCACGAACTCCACCAGCGGTCTGGATGCTTTGACAGTGTTGTACGAGTCATAAGCTTTTGTGACTTCAAGCGTAACCGTCGCCAATCGACTCAGCACCCAGCGATCCATGACATCGGTGACTGCTTCGAGCGGTGGCAACTCAGCCACTTCCTGAGCCTCGAACGGTGCATAGAGATAGTAAAACGCATACATGTTCCACCAGATCAGAAAGACTTTTTTGCGAATGTCGCTGACTTCTTTTTCAGAAAAATTGAGGTTTTCTGATTTCATCACCGTTGAGCTCATTAGGTACAATCGCAAACTATCTACGCCGTATTTATCAATTAAAACCATTGGATCGGGATAGTTTTTCTTGGACTTGCTCATTTTGCTGCCGTCCTCTGCTAGGATTGTGCCAGTGGTGAGAACATTCTCGAAGGCTGGTTTGCCGAACACCCCCACAGACATGACGTGCATGGTGTAGAACCACGCTCTCGTCTGCGCAATATACTCGCTGATAAACTGCGCCGGATAGGTGGCCTCAAATTGTGCTTTGTTAGCAAACGGGTAATGGCGATGGGCAAACGGCATCGAGCCGGACTCAACCCAACAGTCAAAGACTTCGCTGATGCGGCTGCCTTTGACGGTACGATCGGCATCAACCCAGAGCTCGATATCACTCAAGAATTCTGGATGAATGTCGGTAACGTTGGCTGCTTTTGCGGGGTCCACTGCCCATTCTCGTAGTTCTGCTACCGAGCCAACAATGCGGCGTTGCTTTTTATCTGCACTTTCCCAAATTGGCATTGGCGTGCCCCAATAGCGGGAACGGGAGATGTTCCAGTCGGGGGCTGTTTCCAGGCCTTTTTTAAAGCGACCGTGCTTCAGGTGTGTTGGGAACCAGTTGATACTCTCATTATGTTTGATCAAATCTTGTTTGAGCTCCTGCACATTGATGAACCAGGCTGGCATTGGCGCGTAGTACAGTCTAGTGCTGCAGCGGTAACACTCAGCCACACTGTGGGTGTGCGGTTCTTCTTTGTACATCAGGCCGCGCTCTGCTAGATCAGCATTAACCAATGGGTTGACGGCTAGGATGTTCATTCCTGCCCATTTAGTGACCTCTGGCTTGAGTTTGCCCTCATCGTCGACATGCTCGACCATTTGAATGTTGTGGGCTTTCATGACTCGATAGTCATCTTCGCCGTAGACGGCTAGGGTAACAACGCCAGTGCCCTCCTCTGCGGTGACGAACTCGTCAGCGACGATCACGCCTGCTTTTTGACCTTCCAAGCGTGGATAAAAATCATAGTGGAGTTCAAACTCGAGCTTTTCTAGGTCTTGGCCCGTGTAGGTTGCGACAACTTCGTATGGCTCATCGGTGAGGACTTTGAGCGTACTCTCGGCTAGTATGTAAAACTCTGCTCCCTGTTTGACTTTTACATACTTGAGGTTTGGGTGAACTGCCAGGGCTGGAGTGGCTAATTTATTCCATGGTGTGGTGGACCAAGCTAAGATGTAGGTGTTTTCTTCCCCCTTGAGCTTGTACTTATAGGTGTTTGAGGGTTCAGTGACGGTTTGGTAGCTGTTGTCCATGGCGATCTCGAAGTTCGAGAGTGGTGTGGCACAGCGGGGGCAGTAGAGGATGACTTTCTTGCCTTCATAGACTAAACCTTTATCAAATAGCTGCTTAAAACCCCACCAGACTGATTCCATGTATGAGGTATCCATGGTTTTGTAGTTGTTCTTGAAGTCTACCCAGCGACCGAGTCTGGCGATGATTTTTTCCCACTCAGTGTCTAGGCGCAGCACTTCAGAGCGACAGGCTTCGTTGAACTTGTGGATGCCCAGTTTTTCGATGCCTTTTTTGCCGCCGGTGATCTTGAGTTGTTTTTCAATCATGTGTTCGATTGGCAAGCCGTGGCAGTCCCAGCCCCAGATGCGCTCTACCCGGTAGCCTTTCATGGTCCAGTAGCGGGGGATGACGTCCTTGGAGGTTGAGCCGAGTAAATGACCGTAGTGCGGCAGGCCAGTGGCGAAGGGAGGTCCATCATAGAAGATGTAGGATTTGTCGGCAGGGCGCATTTCTACTGATTTCTCGAAGGCTTTGGTTTTTTGCCAGTATGCTATAACTTCTTCTTCCATTTGGGGGAAGTTAGGTTGGGCTGGCAGTGGTTGTTTGGTTAGCATGTGTTCCTCGTATTGCGGAGAAAGTACAAAAAAGTCCTCCGCTATCATGATTGATACGCAAGAGGACCAACTCTGTGGTGGTGCCACCTCTGTTCTTTCCCGCCATGGCGGGAAACTCATTCCAGCGATTACGGGCTTACCCGGACCAGTCTAGTGTCGCTTGTGGCGAGTTCTTTGGTCTGCGCGTCCCGCATGTTGCAGGACTTTCCGGTGATGGCGGATTGTGGCGCTACACGAATTATAGCATGAAACTAAATCATTGGCACATTATAGTTTTTGGCAGACGCCATGCCTACATGGGAGTATTGTGTTACAAGGTATTACGTATCTAAGAACTTAATAGATTGCTGTATCGTTTGTGCCGGCCTTTTAGGTTTAGGTTGAAGATATTCCTCGATTAGTCGTATAGGAATGGCGATCACTCTATTTCTAATGCTTGCATCCGCTCTGATTCTTATGCCGAAAAAGGCAGCTTTTTTTCTGAATGTCTGAGCGCCTACGATATCTGCACCAGTGTATCGAGTCACCCCTTTTTTGTCTCGATACTGTACAACCTCATCACCCATCTCATTTCTTCTAAACCATAGCCACCTAATTTTTTCTTTTTTTATAACAGGCTGACTCGAGTCCCTGTCTCTATATAGGGTAATTTCATCGCAGCCATTAGCAGCTGGTGTGTAAAAATAGAGCATGCTTTCTTGGCCAATTCGAATTCTTCCGTTTCCTCTTAAAAACTGATGCAAATTAGAGAGTAGAAAGCGGTATGGAGAGAGTGTTTCAGGTTCGCATTCAATTAACATTACTCTAAATCCTGGTGGATCATGCTGGTCGCTATGAGCGATGAGGACGGCGTCGTAATCTCGACCAGCTCTTTTGCGTGTTTCAAGAATCATGAGAAGTGCTTGTTTTGAGAGTTGTATCTCTTTGAGTAGGTTTTGAGCAGGACCTGTTTCACAAAATCTGGCAAGTGATGTCGCGTCTAATGATGCTAGCGATGTTTTCCTCTGATTAAGTGCGTACTCAATAGCCTCAATGTCCTTTGTTCTTAGGTATTCCCCGGTAATCCATTGTTGGATGTTCGCACTCTCAGTCTGGAGCGCACTTACAAGCTTATCTACTCTAGATCTTTCTGTTGTTTCTATGGTTTCACCGACCGAAATCTTGAACTCTTGTATCATAACTTCTATCTAAATGGATGCAGTGCTCGTTAATTAGAATAACACGCATTCGCAGAGATATCTCGCACTTTGACACTGCAAGTGAAGCCGAGAAGAACTCGGCCAACCGGAATTAAATCTTGAATTTTAGGTGAGACCAATAGAGTACACCAATTACCTATTACTACCCGCCTACTTCTTCCGCAAAAACGCCGGGATCTCAAACTCATCGTCAAACGCAGCATTGTCTGTCCCCGTTGCATCGTCATCGTCATCTGCGGGGGTTTGTTGCTGGGGCTGTGTGCCCACCTGATCTCCAAACGCCTGGGAGCGCACAAATGGGTCTGGTATGGCTTTGGAAAGATTCTGGGAAGAGATCTGGGAAGTGGTCAGTGGCTGGGTGAATCCGGATGGGGCTCGGTCGATTCGGGGTTGTGCTGGCTGAGCAGGTTCAGCTGCAGGCTGTGGTGCGCGCTGGCCCAAGCGGGAACGCGAGTCACGGCTGTACGCCCCAAATAATGGCCGATTGGAGTTGGCATAGCCCATCTGTCTGTCATCAAACCCGGTGGCGATCACGCTAATCTTGATGTTGGTACCCATGTTCTCGTTAATGGTGGCACCAAAGATAATGTTGGCGTCGGGATCTGCCGCGTTGGCAATGATGGCAGAGGCATCGGAGACCTCTGTCATGGTCATGTCAGATCCACCGATGATGTTGTAGAGAATGCCTTTGGCGCCATCGATGGAGACTTCCAGTAATGGTGAGGCAATTGCCATGCGGGCTGCAGTTGCGGCACGATTTTCGCCGCTGGCTTCGCCAATACCCATCAGCGCGGAACCGGACTCGGTCATGATGGTTTTGACGTCTGCAAAGTCCACGTTGATGAGGCCAGGCACGGTAATCAAATCGGAAATGCCTTGCACGCCCTGACCAAGCACGTTGTCAGCCAGCCGGAAAGCATCAAGCAGCGTCATTTTTTTGTCGACAACATCCATCAGACGCTGATTTGGAATTACAATCAGTGTATCCACAGTTTCTTTAAGCAACGCAATGCCATCCTCGGCAGTGCGCATACGCCGAACACCTTCGAAGGCAAATGGCTTGGTGACAACTGCCACGGTGAGTGCTCCGCTCTCTTTGGCAATCTCGGCAATGATTGGCGAGGCGCCAGTGCCAGTTCCGCCGCCCATGCCTGCAGTGATAAAAATCATGTCTGTGTCGTACAGGAGATCTTTGAGTTTCTCGTAAGACTCTTCAGCCGCAGTGCGACCAACTTCTGGATCAGCGCCAGAGCCTAGGCCTTTGGTGAAGTTGGAGCCAATTTGAAGTTTGGTGTCGGCTTTGGAAGTGAGGAGTGCCTGAGCATCGGTGTTAACAGCAATAAACTCAACGCCCTGAATTTGATTGGACGCAATCATGGAGTTGACTGCGTTGCCCCCGCCCCCGCCCCCGCCGGGGACGTTGATTTTTTAAATGGTTGTGTTGGTGGGGTTGACAAGTGCAATAACAAAGTTGCCTAAAACAT
>CAZBMX010000059.1:0-5841 GCA_964493195.1 uncultured Pseudomonadales bacterium | reverse complement strand
TCACTGCTTGCTAGCGGACCAGTCTCAACACCTTGCCTCCTGGCTAACTCCCATTCTCTCCGTATATACCCAAGCCACCAGGCAGCGGTTCTGTCTCTCACCACTGCGTTTTCTTTAGAAAATACTCGCTTTTTAAACTCAGTAGCTATCGTTTGCAACCTATTTGTGACATCACCAAACGCAATGCCGCTCAAAACTAAGCGATATAATATAGTAGGTAAATACGAATCAGCCCCTTGTAGACTTTGGTTTGCATTTCTGAACTTTCCGTTCAATTCAAAACCAGGCTCTTGACTGAGAGCGATCGTATCAGGTCTTACTCCCAAATGAGGTCTCTCTGCTATTGTTTGAAACGACCTGTTTTCAGGACTGGGAGTTGATGGGGTACTTGGCAAGATAGCATTCGTTTGTCCCGTTTCGACTCCAATTGCCGCATTACTATGTCTCAGATTTGGTCTTGTGGATATATTAGCTTCACCTTGCATCAATACATAAATAATACCACTTTCCAGAGCATCTTTACAAATACTTCACATTTTTTGCAGGCTCGCTACAATAATCCCTATGAACCTCGACAAACTAACCACCAAATCCGCCCAAGCCCTCGAGGGCGCCATGCAGCTGGCTGGTCAACTTGGCCACAGCGAGATGCGGCCGTTACACTTAGCCACAGTTCTTACCAATCAATCGGATGGGGTGGTGCCCAGCATCCTAACCCAACTGCAAAAAGACCCCAGTGAAGTATCGCAACACCTGCAAGCAGAACTGAGCAAACTGCCCACCGTCTCGGGCGGTACACAGGCACAACTTTCGCCAGAACTGCGCAAAGTGTTTGCGCAGGCAGAAACGGAGGCGGGCAAGCTCCGTGATGAATTCATCAGCGCCGAGCATTTGTTTTTGGCGCTGCTGGACAACTCAGACATCCGCGAGCTGTTTGACCTCGACAAAAAACAAGTCCTGGATGTGCTCAAAACGATTCGCGGCTCACAAAAAGTCACCGACCGTGATCCCGAGGGCAAGTACCAATCACTGCAAAAATACACACTCGATTACACCCAACTCGCCCGCGACGGCAAGATCGATCCGGTCATCGGCCGCAACGAAGAGATTCGCCGGGTGCTACAAATTTTATCCCGCCGCACCAAGAATAATCCCGTGCTGGTGGGCGAGCCGGGCACCGGTAAAACTGCCATTGTCGAGGGCTTAGCCAAAAAAATCATCGATCGTGACGTGCCAGAAAATCTGCAAAACAAACGGCTGCTCAGCCTTGATTTAGGGGCACTGATCGCCGGCGCCAAGTACCGCGGAGAGTTCGAAGATCGGCTCAAAGCGGTCATCAAAGAAGTAGAGCAGAGTGATGGCCACATCATTCTCTTTATCGACGAGCTGCACACCATAGTGGGAGCAGGCGCACAAGAAGGTTCAACCGACGCCGGCAACCTGCTCAAACCCGCCCTAGCCCGCGGCACCCTGCGCACCATTGGCGCAACTACCATCAAGGAGTATCGCAAGTATATTGAAAAAGACGCGGCCCTGGAGCGCCGTTTTCAACCGGTAATGGTAGAAGAACCCTCGCCGGCAGATGCACTTTCAATCTTGCGTGGCATCAAAGAAAAGTACGAGGCTCATCACGGCGTGCGCATCCACGATAACGCGCTGGTGGCAGCGGTTAATTTGTCCAGTCGCTACATCAGTGATCGCTTCCTACCAGACAAAGCCATCGACTTGATGGACGAAGCAGCCTCCGCGGTTCGCATCGAAATCGACAGCAAACCGACCGAGCTCGACCGGCTGGAACGTTCCGTCCGCCAACTGGAAATCGAAAAAGCCGCTCTCAAAAAAGAAACCGACGAAAAATCCAAACAGCGACTGAGCGATCTGGACAAGGAGCTGTCAGAGCTGCAAGAAAAATACCACCAGCTAGAAATCCACTGGCAAAACGAGAAAAAAGTCATCGACACCATCAAAAATTCAAGTAAAGAACTTGATGCCTTGCGCGAAGCCGCCACCATTGCCGAGCGCAATCTCGATTTACAGAAAGTGGCAGAGATCAACTATGGCAAAATTCCAGAGTTACAACAGCGTGTCCAAGCCGCTCAAGCGGAGCTGGCGAAAATCCAGGAAACCCAACACCTGCTCAAAGAGGAGGTCACCGAAAGTGACATCGCACGCATTGTCGCCCGTTGGACTGGAATACCAGTCGAAAAACTGATCGCCGAGGAAAGCAAGAAGTTAGCTCATCTGGAGGCTGAACTGGGTAAGCGACTGATCGGCCAAGAACAAGCGGTCAAAGCAGTGGCCAACGCTGTCCGCCGCTCCCGCGCGGGCATTACGGACGAGCGTCGGCCCATTGGCTCATTTCTGTTCCTAGGCCCAACTGGTGTGGGCAAAACTGAGCTCGCCAAAGCCCTAGCAGAGCAACTCTTCAACGACGAAAATCTGATGGTCCGCATCGACATGAGCGAGTACATGGAGTCGCACGCAGTCGCCCGCCTGATTGGCTCGCCACCGGGGTATGTGGGCTATGAGGAGGGCGGACAGCTGACGGAAGCCGTGCGCCGACACCCCTACAGCGTGCTCTTGTTCGACGAAGTTGAAAAAGCGCATCCAGAAGTGTTCAATGTCTTCCTGCAAGTGCTCGACGACGGCCACCTGACGGACAGCAAGGGTAGAACAGTGGACTTCAAAAATACGGTCATCATCATGACGTCCAACCTAGGTAGCCAATTTATCGCCGAGCACCAGGGCGATCCCGAGAAACAGCAAGAGGCAGTACAGAAGCTGCTGCGCCAACAGTTCCGGCCAGAGTTTTTGAACCGCCTGGACGACATCATCATTTTCCAACCCTTAACGCAAACCCAGCTACAATCTATCGTGTCGCTGCAACTTGAAAACGTGCGCAAACGCCTAGCGCAAAAACAAATAACTGTTACGTTTAGCAACTCACTGATAGAACACTTAGCCAAAGCCGGCTACGATCCCACCTTTGGTGCCCGGCCACTCAAGCGGCTAATCCAAAGTGAAATTCTGGATGAAATTGCCCTGCAGATTGTGGAGGGAACAGTGACTGATGGCAGCGCTATCTCTGTGCAACTTGAAAACAATCAAACGAAAATTTCTGTTCTGTGAAGTCAGGCTGAGCTGGATCGGGTACTAAGATTGCTCTATGCTGTTGCCATGTTTTCTGATTAGCGATCGTACCACTCTCTAAGACATGATGGTCTAACCTAGCAATTGCCCGATGTAAGCTTTCGGTCACATTTGCCTGTGCTTGCTCCTTGAGCATTTCGTCTCTTGTTGGATAGTATTCAGGGGCAGCGATCCTACCAAATAGAACAGCTGGCTTCCAATGCTCTCGAACAAACGTTTTTAAATCTACGTCACAAACTTGTTTCTTAATCTTAATGGGCAGTTTGAGCGTTCCTACAAACCAATGCATAATTGGTACTCCCAGCCAGCTGCTCCAAGCATTCCTATCGTAAAACTTCTTCTTTGAACTAACATCAACTAGCAAAACGACTGCATTGTCGTCATTCCTGCATACCATCAAGTCACTTCCCGCTTCGCCTGGAACTGAGTCAAGCGTATGGGTTGCAAGGAGCACTCTCAGTCCATGTGGTTTAAGACACTCGTGCAACCAGTCTCTCATCGCTATCTCAACTAGTAAGCCGATTGCTAACTCTTCAGTAGCTTTCCTAGGTAATGGTTTATCTAACAAGTAACAGCACAAAATATCGCAATTACGATAAATGTTTTTCTCATGTGCTGCTGGGTCAAGTGCAACCACTTTACCATATCTGTTTACACGTAAAATGGTGGCTCGTTGTAAATAGCCATCAGTGAAAGTGGCCACACTGTACTCGGCAAGTTTCCCTGGCACTTGTCCCTCATGATACTTCATCCCTGCAACATACCACGGAAACTCCTCTTTGCAAGAGGGGGCACCAGTCAACAAAATACTTACAGATGTGCACACTCTGTGTTAAAATAACCACCTCGCACGTTTGCGAGTCACGGGTGACTAGCTCAGGTGGTTAGAGCGCTATCCTGATAAGATAGAGGTCCATGGTTCGAGTCCATGGTCACCCACACAAACGAAATTATCTCCTCACGCATGTGCTACGCCAACATGCACTCGGAAAAAATTTCATTTTTAGGCTTATTCGCATTTCCACAGTACTTCCCAGCTTGCAATTTAGCAGTCAATCGCTTAGAATGCTAATCGTATGACTGATACACCCTTTGACCCAAACAAGCCGAGCAATGAGAACGAACCTGCAAAGACTTCAGAAAAACCAGCAGAAGAACCAGTTGCTACATCAACCTCAGAAACAGAAACACCCAAAAAATCCAGCGAAACAGAGCTGCGCGAATCTTTCGAACAGCTCCGCGACATGCTGGAAGGGTTAAAAAAAACTGACACAACTGCAGCGACAACTCCACCACCCGCTACTGATCAACCCAAGACACTCATCGATCCCGAAATTGCCCAAACCCTAGTACTGCCTGCCATTCCCATCCGCGAAGGCGTACTGTTTCCCAGCACTGAATCCGTACTGACGTTTGGCAGAAAACTCTCGCTTAACGCCATCAAAGACGCATCACACTCCAAAAAACTAGTGGTCCTGATAACTCAACTTGATTCTAAGGTGGATGCACCCGAACCAAAAGACATGTATCGAATTGGCACACTCGCCTTAGTTGAAAAAACGCTCAAAACTGATGATAGCGTCAACGCACTGGTTCGCGGTCTAGGTAGGGTGCGCATTTTGCGCTACATGAGCACAACACCCAAACTAACTGTCGAAGCTGTTAAGCTAGAGGAAATTGAGGCAACCGATGAAGAAACTACTGCACTCGTATCTCACCTGCAGAAAGAGTTTCGCAAAGCTGTACACATGGGTAAAGCAGTCGAGTTCCTCAACTTTATGAAGTTAATGGGCGGTGTCACCAATGGAGAGCTCGTTGATCAAATCGCCAGCACACTCAATATCACAACTAAACAAAAACAGGAAATTTTAGAGCAACTCTCAGTCAAAGACCGTCTCAAACTTGTTGTCGACCATCTGGCCCGAGAAATGAAAGTGCTCGAAATCGAGAAAGACGTTGTACACAAAACCCAAGAAAAATTTGATAAACACATGCGTGAAAATATTTTACGCGAACGTATGCGCACCATTCAAAAAGAACTCGGTGACATTGAGGACGACGAGGAGGTAGTAGAAGACTACGAGAAGAAACTCAAAAAGTTAAATGCTACGAAAGAGATAAAAACTAAAATCAAACGAGAAATCAAACGACTACGCCAAATGTCTGCCAGCAATCCAGAAGCTGGGTACATCCGCACCTGGCTAGACACCGTGTTCGAACTTCCATGGAATAAATCCACTAAGGGTAACTTCGATTTGGTTAAGGCAGAAAAAGTACTCAACCGCAATCACTATGGTCTGAAAGAAGTTAAGGATCGCATTCTTGAGTACATTGCAGTGCTGCAACTCAAGGAAAGCCAAGCAAAAGAAGGCAAGGGCAAGCTTCCCACCATCATTTGTTTTGTGGGACCTCCAGGTGTTGGTAAAACCAGCATCGGTCGCTCAATCGCAGAAAGCTTGGGACGCAAGTTCGTCAAAGTTTCACTTGGCGGCGTGCGGGACGAGGCTGAGATTCGTGGACATCGACGCACCTACGTTGGCGCCATGCCAGGCAGAATCATCAATGGCATGAAGCAAGCAGAGAGTATGAACCCAGTGTTTATGCTCGATGAAGTTGATAAACTTGGCAACGATTTCCGCGGCGACCCTTCTGCAGCATTACTTGAAGCACTCGACCCAGAGCAAAACAACA
>CAZBMX010000058.1:0-6020 GCA_964493195.1 uncultured Pseudomonadales bacterium | reverse complement strand
AACGATGAGTGAAGCGATTTTATCGCCCTGTTTGACATCACTAACTTTAGACTCGCTGCCTTTGCCCGCGATGATGGACTGGATGGCATTGAGCTCTGCCAAGGTTTTTTCCAGTTCTGCCTGGTATTTAGCTTCGTTATTGCGTGTTTCTGTCAGCAAGAATTGCTGTTCTTGTTTTTGCTTACTGAGTGCGTTGCGCTCAACCTCAAGCTTGGTTTGCTTGCCTTCCACTTCAGCTTGTTTTTTTTCTTTGAGAGCTTTTTGTTCATCATATTCAATGCGTTGGGCTTCAGCTTTGCCCATAGCCAAGGCAGTTTGTTGACCAGCCTCAGTGACATACTTGTATTGTGAGACTAGGTGGTTGAATGAAGCCGAAGAAGCTAGCAGCACCAGAGGTGTACTTTGGCCCGTTTTGTATTGACTGCGAATGCGGTCGATCAATACAGTGCTGAGCCGGTCTAATGATACATTCAAGCCACTGATTCGCGTTGTCAGCTCTGAGATTTCGCGTTCGAGTTTCTCAATTTCAGTCTCGATCCGATTAATCTCCAATTGTTGGATCGAAATCTTACCATTGATAATACTGATGGTGTTTGTGAGGGTGATTTTTTCACTGTTGATTTGGGAGAGCTTAGATTGGAGGCAACTTTTTTTGTCATCAACGCAGCGCAGGTAGGCGTTTTCGTCTTGCAAGTTTTTGTCACAAACGATCGTACCGCAGTCATCCGCAGCGAGCAACGGTTGGGAAAAATAGCGCAGTGCTAAGCCTGTCACCAACCCCAAACACAACAAGAGAGTAATCAATCGAGTGAATAGTGTATGCATGCAACAGCTTAACAGTACCAGAAAAAAGGGTGTTTGTCAGTCGCCAACTTGAGGGAGTGAAGGGTTGTGTTATCGCAAGTAGCGACGAACGGCCACCAGTCCTGCCGTGCCACCCAGTACTAATCCAGCCACTGTACCCACACTTAACTGTGCTACTAAGAAGAGTGGCGGAACGGGCAACACTTGAATTTCACCTAAAAACTCACGGATCCATGGCGAGGTGTAGAGGAGTACGGTGTACATTACTGTCCAGCCAATCGCAGAGCCAATGAGTCCGTAGAGCATGCCCTCCCAGACAAATGGTGCCTGCACATATCCCTTGGTGGCACCAATGATCCGCATAATGCTGATTGCACGGCGTTGGTTGGCTGCTTTGATGGCGATGAGTACCATGACCGTCAAGAAAGATATGATGGCGAGCACGCTCACCGTACCGATGCCAATAATCCGGATCGACGAAGTCCATCGGTTAAGGGCGTCAACGATATCTTGTTGGTACACAACGTCCTCGACACTCTCAGCAGCTTCCAGGTCTGATTTGATTTTAGGAAGATCTGCAATTCGAACTGCCGAGACTTCTATACTGGCGGGTAGAATGTCTGCGGTGACTAACTCGAGGAGCAATGGATCGTCCTTGTTTTCCTGCTTGTAGAGTTCTAAGGCCTGCTCTTGGGTCACAACAGTAGTTTGTTTGACATACGGCTTGCTGCGCATGGTTTCATCAACCGCTACTATGTCAGAGCTTGAAGTCTTGAGCTCAAAAAAAGCAATTATTTGGGGTCGAGCTTCGAAGTACTGTAGTACCACATGGCCGCCTGCTACGAAGAGCGAGAATACGTATGCTACAAAAAAGGTGAGTGACACCATCATAATTGATACGAGAGCCTGGTAGGGAGTCCGACGAACGGTGGTTAGGGCAGTAGAAAGTGAACTCATTGTTCGTCTTTCTGATCCAGGCTTTCTACTTTGACAGTGACTGGAACTTTGATTTTTTTTGACTTCTCGTCAGATTTTGGCTTACTTGATTCGGACGATTCTGTTTGGGTTAGATGATCAGGTTCTGCGTCCTTTACAGCAGGCTCTGAAGCTTTTTTACCAAACCAGCGAGCAAAAAAACCAGGTTTATCAGCTGTAGGTTCGGCATCTTTTTTGTCCGACCGCACTGGAGCCTCAGTTGTAGCGGGTGTTTTTTTTGCAGTGTTGATTGGTTTCTTTTCTGCATGGGTATCATACTTCAGTACTCCATCTTCCAGATGAATGCGTCGTTTGTCAGCAAATAGGGAGATGATATGTGGATCGTGTGTGGCAAAAAATACTGTAGTACCAAGTTTATTTATGGTATGGAGGAGATGTGCGATGTTCGTTGCAGTATCTCGGTCAAGGTTTCCCGTTGGCTCATCCGCACAAATGACCTTGGGGGCAATGGCGAGTGCGCGAGCGATGCTAATGCGTTGGGCCTCGCCTCCCGAAAGTTGGCGGGGGAACAGTTCTGCCTTGGAAGTGAGTTGCACTAGCTTCAGTAGATCGGTCACTCTCTCTTCAATTTCATGCTGAGGCTTACCGATGATTGAAAGTGGCAAAGCCACATTCTCCCAGATGTTGAGCTCTGGCAGAAGACGGTAGTCTTGGAATACAACGCCAATCTTGCGACGATGCTTGTGAATTTCATGTTCGCGAATTGTTGAAAGCTGCTCACCTTCGAACTCGATGTCTCCGCTTGTGGGGAAATACTCGCGGGTCAACAAACGCATCAAGGTAGTTTTTCCACTGCCCGAGGGACCAGTAATAAAAACCATCTCTCCTGGTTCGACGGAAAAAGACACGTCAAACACACCAGTTTCATCAGGCAGAAATTTTTTGGTGACTGAACTAAACGTTATCATACGAGCAGGTGTTGATTCCGTTTCCGTGTATCCGTGATATGTTCTCGCTTACTCTTCTTCGGTTGGTGAGGTGCCAGTTGTGTTGACAACTTCGATTTTGCCGACATCCATCAGCCAGCCAGCTTTTTGGCCTTTGAAAGTTTCTCCCCAGACTTTGACATCCATACCAGCGAGCTTATCGAGGTCTGTGACCGATGAGGTCAGGTATACTGTCTGTGAGGGACCGCCAGCGCGCAACAGCTTGTGTGATCCTTCGCCATCAAGCCCACCCATTTCCAGGTACCCTTCAGCACTGTCCTTGAATACTTCTGCGGTGCTGCCGAACACATCACCAGCCTTGACAGAGTCACCCGCGACTTTTTGCATCGGTGATGGGCCTGTTGATGAAGATTCGGAACCAGAACGAGCAGCAGAAAGTTTATTTGCGCCAAATCCGGTAGCAATCCCCGCCGCAATCGCCATGACAGCAAGTACAACGAGAGGAGCTTTTGAGGGTTTTGGCATAGGTGCTTCCTGAGCGGCAGGTGATTCGGATACTGCCGATGCGGCCATAGTATCTGATAAAGGTGTATTGGCGTCAACCTGTGAATCTAGTGTTGTTGTAGTTGGATTGCCAGAAAGGGACAGTTTGTGCATAGCGAGTCTCCGTGTTCAACATTCAGTATAACATGGCGTATGAAGGTACAGCTAGTGAACAAACATCATACAAGAGAAGTTACTAGAGAGTTTGTAACTCCGCCTGTATAAACGCATCCAAGTCTCCGTCCAACACACCGTCAGTATCTGATGTTTCGTGCTCAGTGCGAGTGTCTTTGACCAAGTGATACGGGTGGAGGACGTAGTTGCGAATTTGGGTACCCCAACTTGCGTTGGTGTGTTGACCTTTTTCTTTGCTCAGCTCTGCCTGGACGCGCTGCTCCTCGAGTTGTGCTAACTTTGCCTTTAGTTTTTTGAGCGCGCGCTCTTTGTTTTGAGCTTGGCTGCGTTCTTCACGGCAGCGGACCACAATGCCAGTGGGGATGTGAGTCAACTCAACGGCGGTGTTGACTTTGTTGACATTTTGCCCGCCAGCGCCGCCAGCGCGGGAGAACTGCCATGACAGATCGCCTTCTTTGACCTCGACATCAGGTGCATCATCATCGATCAGCGGTAAAACCTCTACTAGTGCAAACGACGTTTGGCGCAAACTATCGGCATTAAATGGACTCAAACGAACAAGTCGGTGTGTGCCAGTTTCGCGGCGCAAGTAGCCATAGGCATATGGCACGGTAACTTCATACTCTGCTGCCTTGATACCTGCTTCTTCGCCACGTGACTCAGATACAAACGTGTACTTCCAACCTTTGCGCTCGAAGTAGCGCACATACATGCGCCGTACCATGTCAGCCCAATCCATAGCTTCTGTGCCGCCTTGGCCGGAGTGGATAGAGACAATCGCGCCGAAACGATCAAACTTACCTGACAAGTACTGCTGCAATTCGAGAGCAGCCAGACGTTTCTCCAAACGCCGAACTGTGTTGTCTAGTTCAGCCAGCAGTTCGGGCTGATCTGTATCAAACTCAGCTTGCAACTCTACCGAGGCTGTAACGTCGCTCATCAGACGTTGCGCCTCTTGATACTGGCTGAGTCGCTCCTTATCAGCCGCTAGGGTGCGCATATGGGTTTGGGCGTCAGCCCTATCCCAGAAACCTGGTGATACCGTTATCTGCTCCTGGGCTTCTACTGCAGCAGTCAGGGGTTGCAGAATTTCTGGTGTCACCAGCCGCTCGAACTGTTCTGTTAGTGTAGTGATTCGTTCAGCAACATCTGGCGTCATGGGTGTAATTGTAGCATGGGTTGAGTCGACACAGTGTGCTTTTCAGACAAGCAATCTTGTCAGACTTCCTGAGTAGATGGGATTTGAAAATTTTTGATTCGAGAAGTTTACTACTCGTTTTGTAGGAGCACCTGCACGCGTTCAGCAGGAATTCCAGCCTGGGGAATGAACACAACTGGTCGCTTAGCCACTTCAGTATCACTGGTATTCAATGAAAAGTGCAGGGTAACTGAACGCTGCTCTGGAACGCGTACTAGCAGACCATACTCAGTTAACTCAATATCTTTGAAAGTTTTAATAGTTCTTGCAGACGCAATTTCTTGGGGAATGTTGTCGACGGTAACTGTAGTAAGTTGCCATTCAGGTCGAACAAACAGTCGTTGGAAGTTTATATAGCCGTTGTGTTGCGCTGCAGCAGCCTCCTGTTGTTGATTTTTTGGTGGCAAATTGGTGTTGGTAAGCTCAAGTGTTACGTTCAACGTTTGGTTGTTTTTGTCGATGGAAATAGTGCGGCTTACACCTCTGTTCGCTTTGTTTATGCCCACGTTGGATTCAGTCAAAAGTATTGGATTTGTGTGAGGATCTGCCAGGATGTGACCGGTGACTGACAGCAGTTCAAGGTGTGCTTGCACCTGTGGATCAACTGCGAACATTTGAACGTCTTTACGACTCACTGCTTCGTGCACAATTTGAGCTAGTGCTAATTGTTGTTTTAGAGAAACTTGACTCAGACGAAGCTGAACTTGAACCAGTAGTTGTGCAAGCAAGTGTTTTTTGCGAATACTCCCAGCAAAGAAGCCATCACGCTGTGACCTCAGCTCAGTAGCAATATTGTCCGCGGTGATGGGTGTTTCATAGTCGGGCAGCTCAATGGGGCCAAGTACTTTAAGCAGTTGTTCAGCCAGAGAGAGGTTGACTGCGGCAACGGATGTTATATTAGAGCGCTCACTCAGTGCAAAAAACTGCAGTATGTGTTGAGCACTCGTAGGGAAATCGGGGCTCCAGTTGGCGTCGGGCAGACGAAGCCCACGGTTGCTACTGAGATATTCTTTGGCACCAGGTGGTGCTTCAATGAACCCAGTGAACTGTCCATCAGCATCATATATATCTTCTACCACCCACTCAGTTAACACTCCATCTTGCAGGGTGAGTAACACGTACGATCCCATGAAGCCACCAGTGGCACGCAGTTCGTCCGTATTTTGCAACATAATGAGCATTTTGCCTGTTGTACTGAGGGTCAAATTTGTTACTCCGATGCCTGCACGCAGGACACCGAGTTGTTCCACGACTCCGGGTCTGATTTTTTCTAATATGTTCTTGGTGTTGGGGTGGGCAGCAAAGTTAGCTTCAAGGCTTGACAGACTTGTTTCCATTTCGGCGAGTTTTGGCCTAATCAAGTTGAAATCCATGGTACCTGATGCTTGCTGCTTAGCCAGCTCAGGTAGTTGTGATATGACTTCAGATCCAGACACCGCCAACTCAGGAAGTATGCG
>CAZBMX010000057.1:0-6133 GCA_964493195.1 uncultured Pseudomonadales bacterium | reverse complement strand
CAGCCAATCTTTGGCCCGACGATTGGATTCTAAATTCTGATGGGAGCTATAATAGCGGCCCCTTCCAGGGGATCGCTGACACTTACTCGATAATTTCAGGCACGATGTCCAACGGCCAGAGCTATAACACCTCCCAATTCACCATAGCAAGCTGGGTTGGCCCACTCAACAGCACAGGAACCCTGTGCAACGCCAACAATCAATGCCTCTCCGGAATCAAGATCACGGACAGAGGCATCAACACCAGCGATACCGGCCTCTGGTTCAGGCTGACCCAAAGCCTGGGCCAAGCCCTCGGCGTCCCCCCCGAGGGCGCCATCTTGACCTATTTCCCCGATTGCACCCCGTAGGCATCCCCGCACAGACGACTGGCTTCGCCATCCGGTCGTCTGTGCATTCCCCCCTTTTCTACAAAAAGGGCCTGGAAGTAACTTCATGGAGTACAGCAACCGCTACACTCCAGCAAGTTGCCTCGAGCGCAACACAGTACAAAGTAGAACAAAAAATATGCACGAACAATTTAATACCCAAGTGGCTGCCATTAGAATGGCGATGCACGGTAGAGATCACAGCCGACTTGATGTTATGGCAGTGGCCCTAGCAGTCAATACTAGACTGTGGCTCTCTAATGGTGATAAGACTACTTTAGAATCAACACCGAGTTTTCAGCTCTTCGAGCAGTTATTGTTGCGAAATCAAACAGTACCCACACTACTTGACTACCTGACAACTGCAACCATCGATGAGCTTGCGTTTAGAGTAAGTGTCGCAGCAACACTAGCTGGAACTAGAATCCAGTCCGCACAACCACAACATGTCTAGAACACCAGAAGGCCGCCACCCACTCGCTAGACTTGTTAACCTGCCACGCAGACCGAATGGCAATGGGAGTCGGCGTAGTAATGGTACTGGAGAACACGACAGGTCTTCGCGACACAGTGCCAATCCAAGATCAGCGAACGGTCGCCACGTACCAGCTGTTGAATGTTTAACCCTGGAAGACATCGCAGAAATGGAGCTCAACCCAAGGCTACCATACGTGCAACCGACTGAACCAATCAGCTGGCAAGAACATAAAGTAAATGAGCTTCGCAAGTTCTGCAACTTCAATTTCCGAACTGCTACAAATATTCCTGAAGCTATCCTCTGGCACTGGAGAATTGAAAACTGCCATGTTGCAAACTTTGACGATTACCACCTGAGATACTCTGTCACCTCAATTGCCGATAATCTAAATCCAACCAGAGAAGCTCTCGATATTTCACATGAAGCTGAGCTTATCAGAGACCTGATCAAATCTATGCGCAGATGTGATGATCCTAATAAAGTGTATATTTCCGTAGGTAGCATGGAGTTTGCAACAATGACTCCACTAGCCTATATGATTGAAATCCGTGATCAATGGAATAGAGTAACACAAAGTATCATGCATTGGCCGCCCAACAGGTTCCATCACACTCGAGCTGTTGCCAAAATTCCTGGAACTCCCACTAGACATGAAGGTTGTGGTTTAGCTCCTGGCACATTTATTTTCTATAGACCGAGTACATCCTGTGGACAAAATGGACTACACAATGCATTGCTACGCAAGAAAGATTTTGGAGGAGCAGAGTATTTCCATCCTTTTTCACTTGACAACCTTCCTCGTTTAACCCTGCAACAGCGGATCTGGGGCAAAGACCACCATCAACGAATGCTGCAGCACTCTCAACTGTTAGCAGATATGGGTGACAGGTTCGAAAGTCATCTGCAAGAGTGGGATACCACGGCCAAGGATGAGTATGTTTTTTGGCTGATGCTGGGCGCAATGCAAAATGAGCGATTTATTGTGCATTTATCAAAGGAACTCATCGCACAAGATCCTGGGTTAAATAGAAGGGGATTCTTTGGCAGCAGAAGTTACTAAGTAGTTCCCCGCTCAGGCCGACGACCGGTGCGCACATCCGCGCCCACCACCGATCCTCGACCCGAGCTGGCAACACCTCGCTGCTGGAATGCCCAGCAAGCGATGTTTTGTGCAGCGCCCTTTAACAGCCAGTCATGAACCGCGAGCAGGTAGCGAGGTTCGAGGCGGTCTGCGTTCAGTTTCGGCTGAGTGCATCGGCCGCCTGGCGCCTCGCTATCTTCCGCTGACCAAAATTTACAATTGCTAAGGGCACCCGCCCGAGGCATATATATTTCTGTTAGCCAAAACCCTCGCGGTGAGCGGAAGAAAAAAACTGTGGCTCCCGCCACAAGGTTGTGCCGTTGTCTCCAGCGCCTGCTGGGGATGACCTGCGATGCCACTGTCGGCTGCGCTCGCAGTTGTGGTGGAAAGAGTTGAACCCACCCAAGTCCCGAAAAACTACCCGCCCCCGAGTGTGGGGTGGGAAAGGAAACACATCATGTTGAAGAAAGTGCTAGTTCGGATTATTTTGGTATTCATGTTGGCCTCTGCGGCCACGGTGCTCCCAGCGCTGTGGCGGCAGGTCAACGGGGGCACGCAGGTGCCCCCTCTTCGGATTAACGTAGTTGGCACCCCCGCCGCCGGGATTCCCGGGTTAGACCTCGGTGCGGGGTCAAGTGGGGGGACGGTATACCCCACCAACACTCCTCCCCCCAGCCCCACCTTTGTCGGTACCCGAACAACAGAAACTTGCCCCCCCGAGGGGTGCTCAGCGGCCGCGGACCAGCGGCCGGCAGGTACCAACGACTGGGACCAGGTGGTCCCAGTTGTGGTAACAATGATCTCAGGTGGAACACCCACCACCCAACAACTTTATGAAATGTTAGTGGCACTGTGCAACCCAAACCCTGTGGCCGTAATAATGTATGGGAATCGTTTTTTCGACTGTACAAACACCCTATCCTCTGGACGCCCGAGTGATGTTACAGAGGAATGGATCTACAATGGGCGAATCACCCCTGCCCCATGACTGGCCGTGTGCCAGGTCCAGCGCCTCCCCGGCGCTCGGCCTGGCATTAACCCCAGCCGGCAAGCCCCCAAAGCTTGCCGGCTGGGATCCAGTTCAAATAGAAAAATCAGAAAACACTATAAAAAATCACCCATGTTAACCCCAGAAGGCACTGTCACACCACACTACCCGCTCAATGGCCTGAGTATTCAGACCGTTTTCTGGCATCGGCTGCAAGAATCAGACCCACTCAAACAGTTCTCTAGCTCTTCATGCATACCTCACTGCAGCTCTGTAACAAACAGACCAGAGGGAAAAACACTCGTGGTCGTCAACCCAATCCAAGTGTCGCAGTATGTCACTGGCACGATGTCGGAACTTGATAACAACCAACAGGCCTATCCTGACGTACCCCGATTTTTTATACAGAAGCTGCGCCAAGTCTTAGAACAGATGTTCGTCACTGTACCGTTTCACCAATACATAGATAAGATCAGTACGTTCGTTCTCTGGCACGAGTACGCCGAACTAGAAATGCACTTGCTTCATCATCCCTTGTTCGATCTTGAAGATGCACATATTTTTTTGAAAGAAGCATACAGACAGCTCAATGCGCTTGATATCAAGCCTAAAGACCAACAAAAGCCGTCAACCGATCAGTACAAACGTCTGCGAATAACCTGGAGACGAGCTGCTCATATCTGCAATGTTGAGCGAGTCTGCGCCGAAACAATTGCCATGCTTTGTGAAATGACGCATGATGGCACAGCTGCTGACTCGGCCAATCAATTTCATGTCTTGCTGCGAACGTGCCTTGTCCTCAATACACTAGATTCAGAAAAATTAACTCAAGCTATTGCATGTATCCGATGCGAACGATACGTCGATCATACTTTGATTTATCTGTTAACTTTTTTATCCATTCTCTATAAACGCAGTGTATTTGAGCTACCAAAGCGGCAAATCATATCAGCTCACTCAATCGGCACTCGCTGGAAACAATTCTTAACTGACCCCGATGGCTACTTTCCACCAACAGAGCGCCAAACCTTTTATACCAACCTACTGCGCGATTATGGAGAAGTGCATCAGATGTTTTTGGAAAACGTTACCAAGCTATATGAGGAGCTTCAGGAAGCTGGAATTGAAATTGCGCCACCCAAATGTCTGCTTCCACCCGCACAATAAACATGCCAAAAACAGAACAGCCTAAACCATCCCCACGCATTGCGGTGCATTTGATTGAATCGGCAAGCAAACTTGCTGAGTTGCAATTGCCGCAACAAACCCAGTACCTCCCTGCTACATCCAACTCACTGCTTCCCGTGGAGTCGCAGGTTAGAAATGCCCACCTCGTTGCCTATTCGCCTACACAAGAACTTTTAGCTTTACTGCATTGTTACTTCTCACTGCACGAGCCACTGGTACACACTACAGCTACGCATTTGACCTCCGAAGAGACAAAAATGCTTGCAAACCTAGGCATTTCAACCCATGCATCGCGTCAAGCGCTGGGATCTGACATAAGCAGTTGGTTCATGCTCATAAGATATCGCCAACAACTGGGAGGGAAATTGACAGAAAAAGCAATTTCCAGCTATCTGCGATCAGCCGATTTCGAACTATATTTTGGAGAATTTACAAAAGAACTTCGAATTTTAGCCACCATGACCCGAGATTGGGTTCTAACCAAATTCTTGCTGTCTCAGACACCCTTGAGCGAATCATATCGACGCTCATCACTGCGTCACGAGTTCGATCACTTAGAAGTATTTTTGACTGTATGGCCAGGGGCTGATCCACTCGCTTTTTTAGCCAAGTTGTTAATCACACTCAATAACGAAGCTAAATACAACAGCGCTTTTGTCAGAAGTCCATTTTTTGTCAAATATTATGCATTGACTCAGTTTTTCATCTTCTTTCATACCATGCTTGAAAAATCGGCAATTTTAGCTGAAATTGAACTCGGAAATCCAAAAAGGGGTTTTGAAATTGATATTTCCGCTTTGCTCGAAAGATGCGTGCAAACGATTGCCAAATTCTCCGATAAAGATCGATTCCAAAGAGTGATAGAAAAACCAAATTTCGTTGGCTACCTCATAGAAGACATACGCTTGCTCGCATTTTTGCACATACTACTTGACCTAAGTGTGACTGATTTCGCTCGCCCACTTGACCCTGCACATTGCGTGCATGTTTTGAGCCAAATGCTGTATCTACAAGGATCGCAAATTACAGAAGAACAGTGGACAACTCAAAAAAAGGCTGCAACACGGTCCCTCCAAATGCTATTTGCTGAGTTGAAAGTGTTAGCCAACCAGTTCTATGCAGATTGGTCCCAATCTGAATTCGCCCACATTACATTGCCTTCACTAGAATTACTGGAAACTACCTAACAAACAATAAAACACATGCCATACACAACCGAGCGAGAACCATTCCGAACTGAAGCCAGCTTGATAATCAGCCAGAATCTGCCAGAGCTCCCATTTGGAGAGCTGAAAACCTGGCGCAACCCATGTTGTACAACCAGAGAACGCCTGCACAATCACCCCATGGGGCGACAATATGACTTTGTGCATGTGTATCTGGGTAATCTCACAACTCTGCTCCATGGTTGTTGTCGGATGTATGCCTCTGGTAGCTTGAATGGGCCTGGCATCGCGGTAAGTGAGAAAACTGCGTCTGAATTGAAACCACTTGGTTTACAATTCACCTACGACGGCGAACGTTCGTTACTGACATCCCCTAAAACACGAATCGCTCAGGTAATGGATGCATACCGGAGCAAAATTGGGCCCCAGATGCAAAAACACTTGCATGCAATTGCCAAACATCAGTCTGCTGCTAGTTTTGGGGAAGCGAATATCGAGTTTGAGGAGTTTCGTGGCTTGGTATTATCCAGTTTTTTTCAAAAAGTTCGCACCGAGGGATGGAATCAACTCCTCAATAAGTATCGCTCGAATATCATCAATCATGAGTTCGAACACTACACTATTCAGCTACTCTATGGCCTAGAAATGTATGTCAGATGGACAATACTGGTTAGAGATGCTGTTATACGACTCCTGCAAGACAATGCTGGAGCAAAAGAGAAAGTGCAGACGCAGAGGAAGTTATTCACCGAACTAGATGGAAGTTGTGCCTTCGCACTTCACAAAGTCAACTCGTTGTGTGAGTCTCTAGCAATGCTCGCTGAATTCCCTCAGAACCTTCATGCCAAGTCGCGAAACTGGCAC
>CAZBMX010000056.1:0-6137 GCA_964493195.1 uncultured Pseudomonadales bacterium | reverse complement strand
TAACATGCGTCCCTGTCACGGAAGAGATCGCCAGTTCGATCCTGGTCGGGCTCGCAGGTGTATGAGTGAGTAAATCAAGTCTTTTTTCTCAATTTTAGTTTTTTTTCGGAATGATACAATTACAACTACCGCGGGATTAGTTCACCGGTAGAATGCATCCTTCCCAAGGATGAGAAGCGGGTCCGATTCCCGTATCCCGCTCCAAAATGTTCACACCCGCTACCATGTCCACGCTGCTTTTTCTCTCAACCTTCATCATCGGCTTGCTGACTTTTCCGATACTTTTTTATGTTCAAAAGTTACTAAAACTTCCGGTGCCTGATTTGAACAAAACTGTGTTTCACCTTCACCATAGTTTCTATGGACTGCTCTTGCTGCTGCTTGGAGTTGCGATCACTCTTTATCGCAATCAGCATGGTTGGCTACTCATAGCTTTGGGATTAGGTTTCATAGTGCATCATGAAGTTTCTGAGCCAGGACTCAAGGGAATGCAAAAATTTGTGTATTGGAAAAAGTCTAAAAAAGTTTAAGCACTTGGTGATCGGTAATGCCCAAACGGTGTGTTTAGTCCTCAAAATCTGATACGATAGATGCATGTCTGAATCACAAGTCGTTCCCGAACTGTCAAGTGAAAGCACAGCTGACACTAGCGAACAATTTCAGTTACACAGAGGTCCAAGTTCACAAAAAAAATTTCTTGTCATAATCTTGATTGCAGTGCTAGCAATAGCAGTGGCAAGTCTGTTCTTTACGGCTAAGCAGAACAGTACATCCGATTCACTCTCCGCAGAGCGCAATCCTTCACCGCTTGCTACAACGGAGCCAAATCCCGCTACTCAAGTTGCAATTGAGTCTTCAGTCATATCTGAACTGTTGGCTCTGTTAGCATCGAGTGGCTATAAACGTATTGAGACCGATACACTTTGGTGGATCAGTGAAGACAACTGGAGCATCCTGGTACAGGATGCAGAGTCAATCGCGATCGTAAACCCCCAAGCCCATGCTCAGTTGCAAGACCCTACAACCGCTGCTGCACAGCAGGTGGCGCTCATTGCCCAACATTTCTTGAGCAGAGGTTTTAAAAAAAGTCCGCAAAACTCATCGAATGATGTTCTCGATACGCAGTTTTATGACTATATCATAGGATACCAAAAGGGCGATGAACGATGTCTCTTGACTGTTAATCCTGATGAGGGTTTTTCTATGAACAGGCAAAATGAACGGGTTAATATTCCGAATATCATTGTTTCCTGTTCGACTGCATTTCAAAAAAGCTATGATGCGCAAACCCCATTTTTACGGGCAAAAAATGATCCAACAGCGGTCGTGAAAATCGGTAAGCAAAATGATGTTGCGGCAGTTGGGTCGGTGGGCTGGAGAAGAACTGGCGCACTTGCACTGTTTTCAAAAATAAATGGAGAGTGGAAGTTAATTTTTGAAGGTCATGAGGTGCCTACCTGTGAGCTGTTACAACGATACTCATTTCCAGCTGAGATTTATTCTGATTGCTACAGTGCGGAAAGTCAGTAGCCTTTGTTCGCACACTTGGCCTTTTCCACATTTGTGTCACGGAAACTTCTGTCGCCTACGTTTGCAGATTCCAAATAAGGGCGCGGATTTTTTTGCCAAGTTCCGAATAGTCCTGTTGCGGTTTTGGTGTGCAAGCGGTTAGAATTTGCCGTTCAAGGTTAGCTTGGTCGTTGCTTGCGAGTGAATTGAGTTTTGCTTCATCAGCCGGACGATTTTGGTCTTTGGCTACATATGCCCAGTTCCTTAAGTAGGCTATACCGGTGAAGTGGTCGGTTAGATCATAAATTTCCAACGGAAGCGTTGTTTTTGCTTGAATCTGTGTGCGAATAAACCGTTCGCTTACATGAGCAGGGATACCTAAGAGTTTTCGCTGCGTCAGGCATATATGCACCAGAAAGTTAACCTGATCAATTTCTCGGGTAGTTTTGTGCTGTTCGTTCTGCCCTACCCTTTGGAGGAACAGGGGAGGCAGTTTTTGATACTGCCGGTAGTTAGTTACTGCATGACTGCGAATTCTATTGTCCTGGGTGAAACCAGCAGTCTTTAAATCAGGATACAGAGCATTAGCTGCCTGATTGAGTATGCCTTGCAGACGAGATGCTTCTAAGCGGTACTGCAAGGGAAACGTGCTTAACAGGTCGTGTAACTTTGTGAATTTCTTTTCAGTTTGAATACAATCAGGAGCAGCCAAGTATTGTGCCTCAGTACTTACTACTGCTTGTATCATACGCATCGATTCACAGATGTACAGTTGGGCAGACTGATGACGTAACGCTGCCGCTTGTTCCGGCGTTGTTCGCTTGGGGTTCTGTTCATACGCTGTAAGCATTTGTGCATGAGTACGTTTGAGACTTTGTTCAGTGGCATCAGTCACGGGGTACGAAAACTCACCCGTACTTAACAAGTGCTGCACCTCCGCAGCCCTGCGTTCTAGGTCAGTCAGTATGACATCGTTTTGTGCCTCGCGCGCGGCTTCGCTCAGTGAGAGACCACTCCGCACTTGATCATAGATTTTTCGAAGTGAAAAAGAACCGGGTATGTGCGACAGTAGTGCACCAACTTTATTTATCAGATTTTTCTGTGTGAAATCATGGAGGAATTTGTATCGCGATTGTGCTTCGTCTGCAGCTTGTTGAACAGCGTGTTTTCTTGGGCGTGCCTTGCCTTCATACTTGATGATTTGCACCGAAATATTGTCGCAATAAACTCCTCCCTCGTTTTTTGCCAGCGCGGTTAGTTTGGCAGCCGCTTCCTCAGGTTTGACAGCACCCTTTGATACTTGATCTAGCCAGTGTTCAATGACATCCCGGTCTAAGTTTTCCCACAAGCCGTCGCTGCACACCAGTGTGATGTCACCAAGTTCAAGTGGTACTGTGCGAACGTCTATATCAAAGCCTTCCTCATCAGGATTGTTTGCCAAGCCACTTAAAACTGAGCCACTCTTGTTTGTTCTGTAGCTACGTTCTGAAATGGAACTATATGCTGTTCCTCTAGAGATTCTTTCCAACTCAGCTTGGCTATGTGGTTTTGTAACTTGTGTGAGACGAGTCTGTGGCCCTGAATCCTCATAGTACCGGGGCTTGAACTTAGGTTGTCCTTTGTCATTCTTACCGTTGGAAAATAGGAAGACTTTTGAGTCTGCCACGGCAGCTGCGACAAGCATTGGTTTGCCTTCAGCATCATCTCCAAACACTGCGAATGCTCCTGCAGCATTTGACGTACCTTTTTTTGCTGCAGCCCTTTCTTTGTTCATTGATACAAGTTTTCTGTTTATGCTGTATATGGTGGAAAGCACCTGTCGTACAAGCCCATCACCAGTTTGCCTGAGTGGCGGTTGAATTTGTGTTGTCGTAGCAATTTCATCATCAGAGAGTGTCTCTACTGCGAGTTCTGCAGCAACATGTCCGTCTGAATGACCACCCATGCCGTCTATGACAGCAAATAACGGATTTGTGCTATCCTTTGGGGTATACAATCTGTCTTCTTGATACGGGCGACCTCCTTGGTCTGTTGCCGATCCGGTTATTAGTCTATACCGGGAAGGTGCGGGGGGAAGCAAGGTTTCGGCTAGTTTGCGTAGCACAGTAGATCGGTCGAGCAACTGTTTTGCGCCTAATTCAATTCGCGGTTCTTGCTTTTCAAACATACGATTACTATGGCAGATACTGCTCGAATCAGCAAGATAGTTTTCTGACTGCAACCTGTTAAATGAAAGAGTAGTTAATCAAGGGATCCATTGCAACGCGGGACTAGTACCCGGTAGCATGCATTCTTCCCAAGAGTAAGAAGCGGGTATGATTCTTACATCTCGGTCCATGTTTGTATCTGCAACTACTTTGTATCACGCATCGGTCGTTTCACAAACTCTAGCATTGGGTCTAGTATTTTTCCTAAATATCGTTGCCCTAGCTGCACCTGCGTTTGTTTCCCAATTTTTGATTGATATTGTTGCCAATGATACAGGTACAGGGCTTGCTGATATGCAAGAGCAACATCTTCTACATCAGAAAACAGGTGTTGGAGTTTATTGACAGTGCTCAGTCCAATCGGCACACTCTGATTGCGCGAAAGTTGGTATTTCGTGAGGAAAACCTGTAGTGCTCTAATTGGCCCAAGCTTGAGTCCAAAGATATTTTTCGACTCGTCAAAGTACACAACACCTTTCTCTGGATTGAATTGTTGTGTTATCACATGATGAATTGACGTTGTACCTGTTGTTGTAGTCCGGATAAATTGGCGCAGATAATCTTGGACAGCATCTCTTACTTTCTTCATTGTTTGCCATTCCTTGTTCACCTGATTCATTGCAATGTGATGTATACATTGAGCACCAAAAACTAGTTGAGAGTCAACAACTCTGTCAGGCCAAGAGTGTCTCACGTTTCCTTCATCAGCCGAAACGATGAAATTGGTATTCAATGTAACAACCTCAAACATGTTATTTTTTAGCTGTAGTGCTCCAGCGCATGACACAGATTGGAGAATGTTCATGATTTCGGCAAGTTGTGCCAGTTGTTCAAAGTTCAGCAAGACTATAAGTTCCAAACATGAATTGAAACCAGAATCAGAAAGTGCTGCCTCGAGTCTGCCTTGCGACCCAGGTGCGATTATTGCGAGTTCATCTTGGATAGTAGCGAATGGTAGGTTTTCTTGTACAAATTTTTGCACTCCTGTCTCACCAAACAGAAGCAAGTAATTGATTCTGTTAAGCAAGGAATAGTATTGGGCAACATTTTCCTGCTCCAGAGCTAGTGGTGACTGCATCAACGCAACGAGCTGACTTACTAAAGCCTGGTCTTTAGAGGTGTTCCTGACATGAATTCGTTCAGAGACTGAAGGTATTGGCATACATTGCTAATAAAAAACCCCCTGGTCGAGAGGGGGTTGTTTTTGCTCTACGTTACGTTTTTTTACAACAAACCCACTTCCCTTATCTTTTTTGGGGAAATAAGAATCCAGCAATTGGAAAAATTTGTTTGTTGCACAACTTGTAATTATATACTGAGGAAACCTAGGTTGTCAACGTACGCGTTCTTATCAGCAGTATCTTGCGTACTATGCTGTACAATATAGCTGTCCATTTTCTGCCTGCGTAGCTCAGATGGTAGAGCAGCGGTATCGTAAACCGCGGGTCATCGGTTCAATTCCGGTCGCAGGCTCCAGTACAACATGCGCGTCAAGTCCTTGCGTCAAGGCAGGACACGGGCTATACTTGGCGCTGTATGGTCACCCAACGTCCTGAGATTGCTTCTTCCAGATTAGTCCGCAAAGAACGGCAGCGGTTAGTGCGGCAAACCTCTATGCTGATTGTTGCTTCAATCGTGATTCTGCTCGGATTTATATTTGTGGTTATTCCCGGATTCATCAGAATAATTAACGCGCTGTTAAGTGATTCGTCGTCCTTTAAACAGAGTGACACTCTGCCACCTCAGGTTCCAATCCTCTCTGCTCCTGTCCCCGCTACAAACAGCGCTCAGCTCAGCATACAGGGATTTGGCGAGGCAAACAGCACGCTGGTCTTTTTGTTGAATGGCAGTAAGGATCAAGAACTTAAAATATCCGAGCAACCCAACTACGCGAACGAACTCTCAAAGCTCGAAGTCGAAAACACAATGTCAGCGAACCCTATCGATGAAGCAGAAAACGAATCTGCCGTCAGCAAATCATATCTGGTGCTGCTTGATACCGAGAAGCCCACGCTGCAGCTCGATGCCTTGACTGAAGGCCAGGAAATCCAGGGCAGAGCCAATCAGGATTTGACGATCAAAGGACTGACTGAGGCAAAAGCACGTGTAATGGTGAATGACCGATTGGTGTTCCCAGATAGCGAGGGTGCTTTTAGTCACCGAGTTCGACTCACTGAGGGTGAAAATATCCTCAAGTTTACCGTCACGGATCAGGGTGGTAACGTGTTAGAACAAGAAATCAAAGTCACGTTCAAACTTTAGATTGAGCTGTGCGCTCAGAGCCAAAAAATCCCAGCAAAAAATACAGCAGAACAAATGGATGTAGCAGCGTGTTGTTAAACTGGCTGTGCCAGATGATACTGCTGAGCGCAATTGCTTGGTATGGTTGATTCCAAAAAAGCTGGCGGGCAGATCGCAACA
>CAZBMX010000055.1:0-6172 GCA_964493195.1 uncultured Pseudomonadales bacterium | reverse complement strand
GCAGATTGAGAACTTGAGCGAAGACGAAGTACGCAATGCATTGACCGGAGTGGGTGATTACGAAAGTGTCCCATTGCAGTCTGAAACCGGCACACAGCCAGCAACAGGGGAAATTAAGTACGAGATCAAAGACGATAAGGTTCGCTTCACGGTGTCAGCATCTCTTGATGAGTCAGCTGGACCATATCAAGTATGGTTGAAGGAAACAACGGGCGATGCCAAGCGACTTGCTTTCACCCTCGAAGAAGGAAAGGCTGGATTGTTTGGTAGTGCAGCACTACCTACCGAACTATTACCATTTGAAGTCATGGTAACAACTCAGTCCACAGATGAGGAAGAAGTGCTCCTGCGCGGGACAATTCCTGCACCAGACGCAGTGGAAAAATCAGATCAGGAGTAAATTGCTTCTTGATCTGTTCCTCGAGTGTGATACGCTAATGTGTACACCAGAGGAAGACAGACCTTGTGGTAGTAATAGTACGAAGCTACTCGGGACAAAATAGTCCCGAACAAAGGAGAAGCCATATGGCACAAGCATTCAGCTATACCAATAGCAAAGGCCAAGTGTACTACCTGCACGCAAAAGACGTGACCCTCAAGAATGGTCGCGTCCAGCGCATTTTCTTCTTCGCCCGCGACGTTCGTCCAGGCGCTCTGCAAGCAGTTCCTGCTGGCTATGAAGTCATGGAGACCAAACGCACTAGCATGCCAGTGCTCAAGAGAAGTGGCAAGTAATTGCTTTCTTTCTGAAATACCGACCCCTCGCCAGCAATGGCGAGGGGTTTGTTGTAAGACAGGGTATAATTACACCCATGCAGCTTTCTGAATCTAACATCTATGACGCTTTACGCACTGTCATTGATCCTGAATTGGGTATAGACATAGTGAGTTTGGGACTAATTTACGACGTCACTATTTATCCCGTACAGACGGAACAGGGCAAGGAGCAGCATGTGCACATTACTATGACACTAACGACTCCGGGTTGCCCCTTGGCAGCTGTGTTTGATGGAATGCTGCGTGACGCACTCCAGAAGATAGAAGGTTTAGATGCTAATCGTCATGTTCAGATTGAGCTCACGTTTGACCCTCCATGGGTACCAGATATGATGACAGAGGACGCGCGAGCGGAATTGTTTTAAGAAACAGTAATCAAAATGAACATCGTTCAATACCTTACTCCAGTGAATTTAGCTACAGAAGAAGCGCATTTTATAGCCTCAGACACATATAACCCGATACTGCAATATGCATGGGACGCTGATGAACAAGTACGGTGGCGTAGGAAGCAAACACATCTGAAGCCATTGCTAGACTCGCTCCAAGAAAAAGATTATGGCAAAGCGATGGTTCATGCTGAACGGGAGTTTGAGACTGAAATTAATCAGACGACACTGTTTGCTGCACACCAGCACCTTTCAGGCCACGTACAACAGATACCACAGCCGAGCATTGAAGAAATTGTTTTAGTTTTTGAACAGGCTTTTCGGCAGTTGGGTTTGGAGGAGTACTCCATTGAGGTTTCGGATGATCGTGGCTTCAACTTTAGACCTCAGTGTGCGCAAAAAAATCTGAAAATGAGTGCGCACGCCCAGCTTGGTTTTCTCAGTCTCGCTGGTGAAGTACGCCACGAGCTCGTGCATATTATTCGCTATGAAAATGCAGTAGCCAATAGTATCAAACGTTCGCAGCGATACTTACCAACAGAGGAGGGACTTGCTACGTTTTGTCAGGACTACTCTGATGGTATTCAGCAAGGCTCACTGTTTCAGCACGCTGCAGAGTATGCTGTCACGGAAGTGTTGCGCACTCAGTCTTTTCGTGAAGGATTTAACTTTTTACGCGACCTAGGTTTTTCGGAAAAAGTGGCCTGGCAACGGGCAATTCGCCATAAGTTTGGTTGGCAAGATACTGCTCAGCCCGGTGACATCATGAAGCCGAGCATGTATTTTCATCACTCAGAGCGTATCAAGCGACTCAGTTTAGCGGAGAGATACCGGTTGTTTGTAGGTAAGATTGCACTAGATGAGCTCGATGCATATCCAGAATACCGCGGTCGAGTTCCGCTTGCTGCGTTGCAGAGTTTTTATCAATTTGCAGAATAGAAAGTCCGGATATGGCTAGGCATGATGTGGTTGGTACTCTGGTAAAGGCGGTGTACGAGCAGACAGATTTGGAGTTTGGTGGCTGGATTTGGCAAAACCACGTCCCGGTGGTAGCCGCTCGTGCGCTTGAACTATCCAAGGAGCACTCCGCTAACGCTGATTTGGCAGTTGCAGGAGCATGGTTGCATGACTTTGGTGACGCTTTTGTTCACAGGTTTGATTCTCAGCATGCTGCTACAACTGAGCGGGAAGCAAAAAAAGTGCTTGTCAAGGCCGGGTACTCAAAAGTTGAGATAAAGATGGTGTTTGACGAAGTTATTGCACCACATTCCTGTAGGGATGGGGTACTGCCGACTACAATAGAGGGCAAAGTACTTGCTACAGCGGATGCGCTCGCACATTTAACTACGGATTTTTACTTGCAGTTTGCCTGGATGCACTTGCCTGAGCACAAAACCTATGAACAGTTTCGCCAGTGGGTCACGGAGAAACTTGATCGTGATTTTCGGGTCAAAATTCAGTTTGAAGAGTTGCAAGATGATCTGATTGGTCGCTATTTATCTCTGAGGGATGTCTTCGCAGTCGGATAGAAGTAGCTGCCGCATTGTTGATTACTACAGGCTGTAGTTTTCGGGTTGCCAATGAGATGAATTGTGAGTACACTCACCGCATATCGTATAACATGCGAAAGGTTGTGTATGAAATCACTTGCAACAATTGCAGTACTTTTATTTGCCTCTGTCACACTATCTGCGTGTAGCCATACGCCAGTGTCAGCGCCGGTTCCGGCAGTTGAGGAGACTACCGAGACTCAGGAAAGCACTTCGCAACCAGCTGAGTCGGTTAGCGCAGGAGAAGAGACAGGTGTCGCTCCAGAAAACGACAAGATAGCGGTAGTGGCGAGCAACTTTGCATTTGATGTTACCGAGATCAAGGCCAAAGTGGGTGACCCATTGACTGTTGCAGTAACTAACGAAGAAGGCTTCCATGACTTTGTCATTGACGAACTTGAGGTTGATTCAGGCATGATTCCAGCTGGCGAGACCAAAGAGTTAACGATTCCCACGAACAAACCGGGAACCTATGAATTTTATTGCAGTGTAGGTGAGCACCGCAAAATGGGGATGAAGGGCATGCTTATTATCGAGTAGTCAAGACCGCACCCTTGAAACCTAGTTGTTTCGGACGATGCTATCGGGTAGACTGGGTAACAGATCGCAGGAAAGGAAATAGTATGCACAAACTATCGCTCGCAGCGTCACTACTCATCATGTCACTTGCTTTTTCTGGATGCACATTGCTTGGTGGCTCGCAAGATGCAGAGACAGCACCTGCTCTTCGCGATGCAAGTGACGCCAACATCGAAAGCAATTCTGTGACGCCAGAGATAATGCCTGGAAAAACTGAGCCTGAGCCGTCCGCTGCGTTGCCAGATCCAGCGGCTGACCAAAAGGGCTTGCAAGAAACGCAGGATGACGCTCCGACTGGTGTTCCTACTCAGTGAGTGCTATAAGTCAGTATGTCTCGAATGCTCTTCATTGGCGCAGACCATCGCGGTTTTGCTTTAAAAAAGGCTTTGCTCGAATGGTTTCATACTATCCCAGATTGGGAAGTAGTCGACTGTGGCAATACGGTGCTTGATCCAGATGATGACTTTACTCGGTTTGCGTTTTCAGTAGGTGAAAAAGTCAAGAATGTTGCTGATAGCAGAGGTATTCTAATTTGCCACTCCGCGGTGGGTATGTGCATTGCAGCGAATAAAGTTCGAGGGATTCGCGCTGGGCAAGCTACAACGGTTGCGCAAGTCGTTGAAGATCGGCAGCACAATGATTTTCAAGTTCTGTGTCTATCATCGGAAGTTAATCAGGAAGAATCTCAGGAGCTAATACTTGCGTTTTTGCAAACCGAATTTAGTGGTGTAGAACGCTATGCACGGCGAGTAGCACAAATTTCAGCGTATGAAAGTAAACAGTAGCATACTATTATGCAGATCTTCCCCGCCGTTTTGACAGATAGTTTACGAATAGCGCAGCAGCAGCTTGATCTGGTGAAAGACTCAGGTTTGTTTGAGACGGTACAGGTTGACATCATAGATGGCTATTTTGCCGACTCAGTTACGCTCACTCCAGCAGATTTGGCGGAGTGTGACTGGGGTGATCTCACTGCTGACATTCATTTAATGACGGTTGATCCCCTCGACTATGTGAACGAATTAATTGAGTTTAAGAAGCGGATTCCGATTCGTTCAGTCATTACGCAGGTGGAAAAACTCAGCGCTCCTGCTGAGTTCATTACAGAAGTGCAGCATCAAGATTGGCAGGTTGGATTTTCTCTGGATTTGTACACTACAATAGATGCGGTTGATCAAGAGTTGCTGCCAAAGCTCGACATCGTGCAAGTCATGGGAAATCAAGCAGGGTCGCAAGGTTTAGCACTTCACCCTCGAGCGCTAGTAACCATTTCAGAGGTATGCAATCAGGCAAAACAACAGGGGTATGCGTGGGACGTCTTCTGTGACATCGGCGTTAATCGTGATACGCTTGAATCGATCAGACGCGCAGGTGCTACAGGGGTATCGGTGGGTAGTGCCTTCTGGAAAGCAAATGACTTTGTTGCAACAGCGCAGGAGTTACTTAACATAAGTTCATAGAAAGTAGTCATGCAGCGGCTAGTACCAGTTCCGAAGTTCAAGAAGCGCACAGAAATAAAACGCGTTGCAATTTTTGGCAGTGCAGATGTGGACGAAAAACACCCGCTCTATCAAGAGGTGTTTAAAGTTGCTCGTTACTTGGCGTATCATGGGAAAGTTGTGGTTGATGGTGGAGGACCTGGTGTTATGCTCGCAGCCACACAGGGCGCGACGTCGGCTGCGGGAAGTACCGTGGGAGTAACTTTTTATCCTACCGATATGCCAGAGTTTGAGGGTAAGGATTATGAAAATCATCCCAATCGAGAAATTGTTACTGCTAACTATATAGAGCGTATGTTTACGCTGATGGAGGAAGCGGATGCGTTTATTTGTTTTCAGGGAGGCACTGGCACTTTAAGTGAGTGGACGACTGCTTGGTTACTTGCTCATTTGTATTATGGAAATCATAAACCTATTCTTTTGTATGGTGGTTTCTGGCACAAGGTCATGCAAGTTATTAATGAGAATTTTTTTATTGGCGAGAAGGAACAGCGGGTTTATGCAATAGTTGAAAACGAAGAAGAGTTGGTCGCAGCGTTGGACACATTCGAGCACGAACTGAAACAACGTGCGGAACAGGAGTAGTCTATATGGCAAATGTACTTACCATTGGATCAAGTCTGATCGACATATTTGTACACTCCGATGAATTTCACCTGCAGCCCTCAGCCGAGGGTTTGTTGTTGTGTCAAAAGTTTGGTGAAAAAATACCGGTTTCGGACTTTGCATTGCATACTGGCGGCGGAGGCAGCAATACCGCTGTTGGGTTTGCTCGATTGGGGCACGTGGTTGAGTGCATTTCTGAACTGGGCAAGGATGCTTGGGCAGATATTGTAACCAGAGATTTCGATGCTGAGCATGTCAGCACTCAGTACTTGATTCGCGAGAAAAAGGAGCAGACTGGTGGCTCGATTATTCTTGTTGCTCCTGATGGGGGTCGAACTGTGTTAGTGCATCGTGGGGCGGCGTCACAGCTTGATCCTGTTGATGTGCCAGTAAAGCAGATCGAGCAGGCTGATTGGATTCATCTTTCCAGCATCTCGGGGCAGGTTGAAACGCTTAAGCATATTTTCAGTGCACGTCATAAATCCAATAAACAAGGTTTTTCTTGGAATCCGGGCAGGAGCGAGTTGGAAGACTTGGCGGATGGTCAATTATCTGTAGAAAGTGTTCCGGCTCAGGTGTTGTTTATCAACAAACAAGAATGGGAGTTGATCGCAGTGGTTCAGTCGGCAATTTTGCAGCATATTCCTGAAGTCGTGGTTACTGATGGCAGTGCGGGTGGACAACTATTTGTGTCAGGCGTATCAAGTGAGTTTACTGTCGCACCAGTGCAGTCAGTTGATGACACTGGGGCTGGTGATGCGTTTGCAACAGG
>CAZBMX010000054.1:0-6183 GCA_964493195.1 uncultured Pseudomonadales bacterium | reverse complement strand
GCCGGCGGGCGCTAACCAATACGTAGTTCAACTGCGTTCATCAAATGGTGAGTCTGCTCGATTGGATGGTTCGAGAATTAAGATTGTTGTTGAGTAACTGCTTGTTGGATTGCGAGCGCTACAGACTTCGGGTCGAGTTTGTAGGCTGTGAGCAGATCCGTTGCTGAGCCAGATTCGCCAAACTTGTCCTGTATGCCGAGCAGTAGCTGAGGTGTGCCACTACCGAGTGTCACCGCTACTTCCGCCACAGCAGAACCCAATCCCCCAGCCACTTGGTGATCTTCCAGGGTCACCACCAACTTGGTTTGTTTGAAAGCTCGCTTGATTGCGGTTTTGTCGATTGGCTTGATGGTGTGCATGTTTATGACTTCGACAGAGATACCTTGTTTGGATAAGTGTTTTGCAACCTCGAGTGCTGTGTGCACCATAATGCCGCACGCAATGATGGTACTGTCTCTGCCCTCGCGCAGGACCACTGCTTTGCCAATGCTAAACGGCGTGTGTGCATCAGTCACTGCGGGTGTGGCAAACTTGGTAGTGCGCAGGTAGCTCGGGCCGCGTACATTGCACAGGGCTCGGATCGCTTTGCGCGCTTCCTCTTTGTCTGCGGGTACGACCACCGTCATGTTGGGTAACACGCGCATCAGGGCTATGTCTTCGAGTCCCTGGTGTGTTGCCCCATCGGGGCCGATGGCAATACCAGAATGGCCGCCCACCAGCGTAACCGGCAGATTGGAGTAACAGATACTCGATCTAATTGGCCCCCAATTGTTGGCTGGGCTGAACGTCGCATAACTGGCAGCCACTGGATGCTTGCCAGTCAGTGCCAAGCCGGCTGCTACGCCCGCCAGATTTTGCTCTGCCACACCCAGTTCGACGTATCGGTTGGGGAATGATTTGGCAAACCAGTGCATGCGGGTAGACTCAGTCAGGTCTGCACAGAGTCCAACAATCTGGGCGTCTTCCTGAGCCGCCTCGAGTAAGCCCTGGCCAAAACCGTCGCGGGTGGTGTTTTCATCTGCCATAGTGGTGTTACTCCCAATCAATTTGTCCCTTGAGACTGCGCAGCTGCCGCAGCGCTTCCTCTGCCTCTTGGCCTTTTGGCGGTTTGCCGTGCCAATTGTAGTTGTTTTCCATAAAACTCACGCCTTTGCCCGGAATTGTGTTGCAGATAATGGCGGTGGGTTGGTCGTGGATGGCGTGGGCTTGGTGCAGCACGTCGATGACGGCTTCGATGTTGTGACCATCCACTTCCAGTACCTTCCAGCCAAAGCTCTCGATCTTTGCCTGCAGCGAGTGAATCGGCATCACGTCCTCGGTGTGGCCGCCGATCTGGATGTTGTTGCGATCGATGAGTGCGGTCAAATTTGTCAATCTATTTTTTGCGGCAAACATGTAGCTTTCCCAGGTCTGCCCCTCTTGCTGCTCTGCGTCACTGAGTAAACAATATACTCGATTTGGTTTGCTATCCATCCGCAAACCGAGTGCCAACCCGGCGGCTTGGGATAACCCTTGACCAAGCGGGCCTGAGGTATTCTCCACCCCCGGTGGTGACCCCAACTGCGGGTGGCCTTGCAAGCGAGAGCCAAACTGCCGCAGCGTCATCACCTCTTTTTTGGGAATGTAGCCTGCTTCTGCAAGAGTGGCATACAGCACTGGGCAAATATGGCCGTTGGACAGAATTACCCGATCTCTGCCCTCCCAATCTGGTTGGTTGGGGCGATGCTTGAGCACAGCAAAGTAGAGAGCGGTAAACACATCAGCCATACCCAAGGGGCCGGCGCTGTGGCCGCTGCCGGCTTTCAGCAACATGCGGATGATGAGTCGGCGGATGCGCAGTGCGATGTGGTTGAGGTCCGTTACTGAATCAGGACGAGGTGGTGTGGCATGAGTCCTTGGTTCTCCCCGCAGGACGTGTTTGATGGGCATTGCTTATAGTGTACGAGAGGTGGGGGTGGTTTGCAATGCGCTTGATGTTTCGAGTACGCTGCAAGCTTTGGAGGGTTATACTACAGGTAATGCAACAGATTTCTGAAGAAGTCCGCTTCATCGACAAACCCCTCGGCTGGTCCAGTCATCAAGTCGTCAACTGGGTGCGTCAGCAAACGGGCGAACAACGGGTTGGTCACACGGGCACCCTTGATCCCCTCGCGACTGGTCTGTTGATTGTGCTGGTTGGCCGGCAGGCGACCAAACGACAACAGGAGTACCTCAAGCTTGATAAACAGTACACCTGGCAGGCACGCCTAGGAGTGACGTCGGACACGTTTGACAGTACTGGCGAGCTCGTACAAACAGCCACAGTTACCCAGCTGCAAGCATTAACTGAGGCGAGCGTCGAAGCAGCTATACGCACGTTCACTGGAACCATCACGCAAACAGTCCCTGCCTACTCTGCGATTAAACGCGGCGGCAAGAAGCTGTATCAGTTGGCCAGATCTGGCACACTTGACATGAGTACCCTGCCCGCTCGTTCGGTTGAAATCTACACCCATGAATTGGGTGAGTTCGGCTGGCAATATGACCCCACTAATCCTTGGCAAGGTGACTCACTGCTGATGCGTGGCACGGTGCACTGTAGTTCGGGAACCTATGTGCGCACGCTGGTGCATGATTTGGGTCAGCTGCTGGGTGTTGGTGCAGTGATGACCGGTTTGCGACGGACCGCCATTGGGTCTTACAACTTGGACTCGGCAGAAAAAATTGCTGAGGTGTGACAAAGATCCACTTGAATGGAATACCTGATTCGAGCTACACTAAGTGCGCGAGCCGTGTACAACGGTTAGTTTTTGCGAGCCACTATCTGGAAAGTGTAGACCGATGCAGTCCGACCAGCAGCGAGTTTTTATGATTGGATGGGAATATCCACCGCATAACAGTGGTGGTTTGGGTGTGGCGTGCGCAGGTATGACCAAAGCGTTGGCAGGACAACACACGCCGATTCACTTTGCGCTGCCTTACCATCATGATGAGCCAGTTGCGCATATGCAGGTGTTGGATTGTTCTGACCCAAGTTGGTTTTCAGCTGATCCGGCATTGCGATTTCAGCCACCACTTGGCGTATATGAGACTGGTTCGCTGATTCGAACTACTGCTGATTCAGATACGGACATCGACCGCATGCGTTTACTTCCTCAGACCGAACTTGAGCAAAAAGTAGCGCAGTACGCTGATCGGGTTGTCTCGACGGGATCAGGACTTAAGCGCGATTTTGATGTTATACATGCCCATGATTGGATGTCTTTGCCTGCAGCCGCAGACTTGCGCCAAAAAACCGGCAAACCTATGATCGCGCATATTCATTCAACCGAATACGACCGAGCGGCGCTGCAGACGGGTAATCAGTTGATCACCCAGATTGAAAAAGCGGGTATGCAGGCAGCTGACCATATTATTGCGGTCAGTTATTACACCAAACGCTTGCTAGTTGAAAAGTACGGTGTCCCAGATAATAAGATTTCGGTAGTTCACAATGGTATTGATCCAATCAAGTTTGTTTCTCCAACTCAACCAGTGTTTGCTGGCAAGCGTCCAGTTGTTGCATACATGGGCAGACTTACCGTACAAAAAGGCGTAGAGTATTTTCTTTCTGTTGCGCGCAAGGTTGTTCAGCAGATACCCGACGTGTTGTTTGTGGTAGCAGGCTCTGGAGATATGTATCATGAGCTGCTGTTCCGATCGGCGTATGATCAGATGTCGGCCTCAGTTTTGTTTAGTGGTTTCCTGCGGGATAAACAGCGTGAGAAGCTGCTCGACAGAGCAGATGTATTCATGATGCCCTCAATTTCTGAGCCATTTGGCTTGGTTGCCTTAGAAGCTGCGCAACGACACACGCCGGTAATTGTGTCCAAAAATGCGGGAGTAAGTGAAGTGCTGCCCGGAAGTGTGGCTGTGGACTTTTGGGACGTAGACCATATGTCCCAAATGGTAGTTGAACTATTGTCCAAGCCAGACAAACATGCGCAGCAAGTGGCAGCGCAGCTTCGTGATGTGCAGCAGGTCACATGGGATACGGCAGCAAAGCGAATCGCGCAGGTCTACCATACTGCCTTTCTTGGCAAGTAGCATTTTGTTTGCTAGGCTGTAGTCCGCATGCCACAGATTTGTTTGTATCTTCAGTTACACCAGCCAGATCGATTGCGAGATGTGTCGCTCTTTGAAGTTGGAGCCTCCAAGCCTCGCTACTTTTCAGCGGGTAGGTCAGATGAGAATCGTAAGATTTTTCGCAAAGTTGCAGCGAAGTCGTACGTGCCGATGTTGCGGTTGTTGATTGAACTAGTTGACGCGCATCCCCGCTTCACACTCGCCCTCTCTTGCTCAGGTGTCTTCTTAGAGCAAGCCGAACGGTACGAACCAGAGGTGTTGCGACTGTTGCAGCGCTTGGCGAAGTCTGGGCAAGTCGAGTTTTTGGCGGAAACCTACTATCACTCGTTGGCAAGTTTGTACTCGCCCGCCGAGTTTGAGCGCCAGGTGCGACAGCAGTATCAAGCAGTTGAGCAGCTGTTCGACTTGCGGCCAACTGTATTTCGTAACACGGAGCTCATTTACTCGAATGCTGTAGCAGAACAAGTTGCCACTCTACCCTTCCCAATCCTTGGAATGTTGACTGAAGCGGTTGATCGGTATCTGGACGGTCGGTCGAAAACGCAAGTGTATCAAAGTACTGGTACTCCCGCATTGCCGCTGTTGTTGAAGCATGCCCAGCTGTCAGATGACATTGCGTTTCGATTCTCTGACCGCAACTGGAGTTGGTATCCGTTGACCGTTGATCGGTATCTTGATTGGGTCGAAGTCTATGGTGAAAGCGAGCTCCTTAACTTATTCATGGATTTTGAAACGTTTGGAGAGCACCAATGGGAAGATACCGGTATTTTCGAGTTTTTCACGCAGTTTGTAGGGCGTTTTCTCGAAAAAGAATGGAACAGTTTCACAACACCATCGACAGTATTTTCACACATTTCACAAAACCAACTGCTCCCTGTCTACGACGTGTCTGAACCAATTTCTTGGGCTGATGTGGATCGTGACCTTACTGCTTGGCGGGAGAATGCGTTTCAACAAGATACTTTGCGGTTGGTGTACTCCCTGGAGTCAAAAGTACTGCAGTCTAGAGATGTGCAACTGTTAAGTGATTGGCGACGGTTGCAAACAAGTGACCATTTCTACTACATGTGCACTAAGTGGTCAGCTGATGGGGACGTTCATGCATACTTTAGTCCCTATGACTCGCCGCAGGAAGCATACCGGCGGTTTTCTATCGTGTTGGCAGATTTGGTGGGGAGGCTGTCTAAATAAATTTCTCCCGCACTCGTTCGTCATTGATGTGCTTGTTGTACCGTATATAACCTCTTTCTTCAACCTTCAGAACTTGGAGTAAAGGGGTTTGCCTGAGACCGAGTACAGCGCAATAGGCCAGTAGTTCACGAAGATGCTGTATAAATTCAGGAGTAACTGAAGCAACGGGCAAAGTTTTTAGTACATTAAAGACTAGTACTTCTAAATAATCGATTTCTCCATTGCGTGCTATCCCCTTTTCAGATTTGTCGTGACGGCGACTGAAGAAAATCTGCTGTGCTTGGTCAAGTACTTTTATTACTGGTTCATATTCACTCATATAGTTCAAAAGTATACAATGTGTGTCAACATTATGTTGTCGCAGAGTGTGCTCTTGCTGTCCAACCAGAATGGCTGCTAGTATAGAACCCACTATGCCCCGCGCCCTCACACTTGGAAATGGCACCATGCTGGTGTGCCTCGATAAGTTCGGTTTTGTCCGAGATCTGTACTACCCCTACGTTGGGTTGGAGAATCATGTCTCGGGCCACAAGCACCGTATTGGTATTATGGTGAACTCACAGTTCTCTTGGATCGATGATGGTTCTTGGAAAATTAACATTGGGTACAAGCCCGAAACTATGGTTGGCTACTTGGTGTGTAAAAACGAAAAACTGCAAGTAACCGTGGTCATGGAAGACATTGTCTACAACGAAACCAACGTTTTTTTGCGTCAAGTCGATATTTACAACCATAGCCAGCAGCCAATTGAGGCCAAACTGTTTTTTCATCAAGTTTTCTTGATTGGCGAGAGCAAGAAACGCAACACAGCGTTTTACGATCCCACACACAACGCCATTGTTCACTACAAGGGAAGAAGGGTGTTTATCGTGAATGGCCGCACCGCAA